>CALMCS010000281.1 GCA_937862875.1 uncultured Comamonadaceae bacterium | reverse complement strand
CGAACAGCGGTTCCTTGTCTTCCTGGTTGTCCTTGTTGTAGGCCAGTGGCTGGCCCTTCATCAAGGTGATCAGGCCCATCAGGTGACCGACCACGCGGCCGGTCTTGCCGCGCGCCAGTTCCGGCACGTCCGGATTCTTCTTCTGCGGCATGATCGACGAGCCGGTCGTGAAACGGTCGGCAATGCGGATGAAGCCGAAGTTCTGGCTCATCCAGATGATCAGTTCTTCCGACAGGCGGCTCACGTGCACCATGCACAGGCTGGCCGCGGCGGTGAATTCAATGGCGAAGTCGCGGTCGCTCACGCCGTCCAGGCTGTTCTGGCTCACGCCTTCCATGCCCAGCGACTTGGCGACGCGTTCGCGGTCCAGCGGGTAGGTGGTGCCGGCCAGCGCGGCCGAGCCCAGCGGCAGAATGTTCACGCGCTTGCGCACGTCGAGCATGCGGTCGGCGTCGCGGTGGAACATTTCCACATAGGCCAGCAGATGGTGCGCAAAGCTCACGGGCTGAGCGACCTGCAGGTGGGTGAAGCCCGGCAGAATCACTTCCACATTGCCCTCGGCCACTTCGACCAGCGAGCGCTGCAGCTCGTTCAGCAGGCCGCCGATCAGGTCGATTTCGCCGCGCAACCACAGGCGCACGTCGGTGGCGACCTGGTCGTTGCGGCTGCGGCCGGTGTGCAGGCGCTTGCCGGCATCGCCCACCAATTGGGTCAGACGTGCTTCAATGTTGAGGTGAACGTCTTCGAGGTCCAGCTTCCATTCAAACGCGCCGGCTTCGATTTCCTGAGTGATCTGGGCCATGCCCTTCTGGATCGAGGCAAAGTCTTCGGCACCGATGATGCCCTGTGCGGACAGCATCTCGGCGTGGGCCAGACTGCCCTCGATGTCGGCCTGCCACATGCGCTTGTCGAAGAAGACGCTGGAGGTGTAGCGCTTGACCAGATCGCTCATGGGCTCGGAAAACAGGGCGGACCAGGCCTCCGCTTTGGTGGCGAGTTGGTCTTGGGATGGCTGCGATGCTGGGCTAGATGACATGAGAGGGCAATAATCCGGGTTGTTCCGACACCCGAGAAAGCCGGATGCCGCAGTGCATGAGAACCAAATTTTATCGACCCTGAGGCCTTCTGGCCCAAAAGTTACCAAACGCCCCTTCCGCGAAGAGCGGATGGAGGTGTTCGACGCCTGCCATGTGGGGGTGGTTTTGCGCGCCGTTCTGTTCGTGGAAATCGTCCTCGCCGCGGGCGTGATGTACCACGCCGCGTCGCCTGCAGACTGGCTTTCGCGCCTGGCGCTGGTCACCGCCGGCGCCCTGCCCGCGACCCTCGGCTGGCTGCTTTTTGCCTGTGGATTGAAGGCCCAGCTGCACCGATTGCCGAGCGCCGCACAGTATGTTTTTGGCACCATGCTCGGCATGATCGCCGGCGTTGCGGCCTCCGCCATGCTCTCCTGGGCGCTGCGGGACACCAGCGACTGGCAGTTGTTGCCGAGCGCCGTGACCGGTGGCCTGCTGGCGCTGGCCCTGGTCGCCGCCTTTCAATTGCGCGCCCGCGGCAGCACCCCGGCGGCCACCACGGCGCGCCTGTCCGAACTGCAAGCGCGCATTCGTCCGCACTTTCTGTTCAACACGCTGAACAGCGCCGTGGCACTGGTGCGCGACGAGCCCGCCAAGGCCGAAGCCATCCTCGAAGACCTGAGCGATCTGTTCCGCCACGCCCTGATGGAGCAAGGCGCTTCGTCCACCATGGAGGAGGAAATCCAGCTCGCGCAGCGCTATCTGGACATCGAACAGGTGCGTTTTGGCGAGCGCCTGAACGTGCAATGGCAATTGGACGCCCGCACCAACCACGCCCGCCTGCCGCCCCTGCTGCTGCAGCCGCTGGTCGAAAACGCGGTCAAGCACGGCATCGAGCCCAGCACCCAGAATGGCAAACTGCGCATCTCCACCGAATTGCGCGGCCGCCGCGTGGTGCTGCAAATTACCAACACCATGCCCGTCACCGCAGACAGCGCCACCAAATCCACGCGCGGCCACGGCATTGCGCTCGACAACGTGCGCGATCGACTGCGTTTGCTGCACGACGTGGATTGCCACTTCAGCGCCGGTATGCAAAATGGCCTGTACCGCGTGCGCATCACCCTGCCCGCAACCCCTTCCACCCTCTGACCGTTCTCTGGCATGCATGTTCTGATTGTTGACGACGAAGCCCTGGCCCGCAGCCGCCTGCGCGCGCTGCTGACCGACTGCGGCCCGGAATACACCGTTCAGGAAGCATCGCACGCGGCCGATGCCATGGCCCAGCTGCAGACCCGCACAGGTGCAGGATTCGTCGATCTGGTGCTGCTCGACATCCACATGCCCGGTCAGGACGGACTCTCGCTGGCCAAGGCAATCCAGCAATTGCCGTTTCCGCCGACGATCGTATTTGTGACCGCCCACCTCGACCACGCCGTCAGCGCCTTCGAACTCGACGCCGCCGACTACCTCACCAAACCGGTACGCCTGGCCCGACTGCAACAGGCCCTGGCCAAGGCCCAGCGCATCACGCGCACGCCAGAACCCATCAGCGCACCACCCCTCCCGGACAACGAACCCGCCCTCCTCATCCAGGAACGCGGCCGCACCGTGCGCATCCCCATGGCCGAGGTGCTGTTTTTCAAGGCCGAACAAAAGTACGTCACCGTACGCACCTTCTCGCGCAGCTACATCCTCGACGGATCACTCCAGGAACTCGAGGCCCGCTACGCCGAACACATCATGCGAGTCCACAGAAGCATGCTCGTAGCCCGCCGCGCCCTGCGCTCGCTGGAAAAGCATTTCGACGCAGAAGAAGGAGAAGGCTGGGCCGTGCGCTTGCAAGGACTGGCAGAGCTATTACCAGTATCCAGAAGACAAGTAGCCGCAGTGAGAGAAGCGCTAACAGAACAGTAAGCACCAACTTAACAAGAAAAACAAAAAAATCAAAAAAATCAAAAAGCAGATTCTGGCATTTGGTTTGCGGTATCCAAACACCCAAATACGCAGTGAGCTGAGTCTATGAACTGGGCCCCCGAATGACGAGATAGGGTCCTAGGCTAGGCGTCGATGGCGAAG
>CALMCS010000280.1 GCA_937862875.1 uncultured Comamonadaceae bacterium | reverse complement strand
GGCGCCATCGAAGTTCAGCACGCAGGTGGCCGAGGCCTTGATGCCCATCTTGTGCTCGATAGAACCGCAGGTGACGCCGTTGCGCTCGCCGGCTTCACCTTGGCTATCGGGGAGGAACTTGGGCACGATGAACAGCGAGATGCCTTTGGTGCCGGCCGGGGCATCCGGCAGCTTCGCCAGTACCAGGTGAATGATGTTGTCACTTAGGTCATGCTCGCCGGCCGAAATGAAGATCTTGCTGCCAGAGACTGCATAGCTGCCATCCTCTGCAGGCACGGCGCGGGTCTTGATGATGCCCAGGTCGGTGCCGCAGTGGGCTTCGGTCAGGCACATGGTGCCGGTCCACTGGCCAGCGGTGAGTTTGCTCAGGTAGGTCTGTTTCTGCTCTTGAGTGCCGTGGGCGTGAATCGCCGACATGGCGCCGTGCGTCAGCCCCGGGTACATGCCCCAGGACGTATTGCTGGAACCGACCATCTCGCTGATCACCAGCCCCAGGGAGCTGGGCAAACCCTGGCCACCATACGCCGGATCCGCCGCCAGGCCGTGCCAGCCACCTTCAACGTATTGCGCGAAGGCTTGCTTGAAGCCTGCCGGCGTAGTCACCACACCCTTGTCGAAATGACAGCCTTCTTCGTCACCGCTGCGGTTGAGCGGTGCGAGCACGTTCTCGCAGAATTTCGCGCCCTCTTCGAGGATCGCACTGACCATGTCCGGGCTGGCGTCAGTGGCACCGAGGGCCGCGTAGTTGCTGTGAAAGTCGAAGACGTGGTCGATCAGAAAGCGCATGTCGCGCAGGGGAGCTTTGTACTCGGGCATGGTCATTTCTCCGGCAGCAGATCATTGCAACCTACTGCCGCCGAACCCGCCGGACAATCACAGTCCAGACGCTGAATGCGCCATCATCACTCAATCCGTAGCGGCTTCCATGCGCACCGCGCCCCGGCGGTTCTGCCCAAAGACCACGACGCAGTTTCGTCCCGCGCCCTTGGCGCTGTAAAGCGCCTCGTCCGCCGACTTGAGCACGCGATCTGGCGTGCGCTGCTCCAGCCGTTCGGCCACGCCGATGCTGACCGTCACCGACACACTCGACGCGCTCGCCCCCGCACGCCGCTGGCGTCCTTGTTGATCATCCTGGGGGCGGCTGTCCTGGTTACGCAGATGGATATTGTAGGTGGCGATGGATTCGCGGATGAACTCCAGATGCGGCAAACATTCCTCCAGGGTTTTCCCGGCGAACACCACGGCAAATTCCTCTCCACCATAACGATACGCCCGCCCGCCACCGCCGACCCTCGACAGCTTGCTGGCCACCAGCCGCAGCACCTGATCGCCGACATCGTGGCCATGGGTATCGTTGAATTTCTTGAAGTGATCGACGTCGCTCATCGCCAGCACATAATTGCGCCCCAGGCGTTGCATGCGTTCGTTCAGGGCGCGCCGACCCGGCAGGCCGGTGAGCTCGTCGCGAAAGGCCATTTGATAGGCTTCATGGGCCACCGCCGTCGCGATCATCAGCATCACCTGGCTGCACATGATGTTCAGGGTGAACGGCAGGATGAACG
>CALMCS010000279.1 GCA_937862875.1 uncultured Comamonadaceae bacterium | reverse complement strand
CTGTCCATGCGCGACCACTGCGCCATCCAGGTCGGCAGCGAGTCGAAGCTGCTGCCCACCAGATTCGCCATGATCTCGTGCTTGACCAGCACCGCCAACGCGGGCGCGCTCAGATACAGCAGCGCGATGAAGAACAGCGACCACGCCACCGACGAGCGCGCCGCAGCCACCGAGGGCGCGGTGTAGTAGCGCGTGAGCAAATGCGGCAGGCCCGCCGTGCCCACCATCAGGCAGAACATCAGCGCGAGGAAGTTGCGCCGCGAGAGCTCGAACGCTTCCTGCTCTTCGGGGCTGCCCTGGGGGTCGCCCGCAAACGGCTGGCTGTGGCGCGGCAGGCCTCCGAGGGGTCTGGCGCGCTCGTAGTTGTCGCGCATTTCGCGGGTCCACAGCTCGCGGGCGGCGACGGCGTCGCGCGGCAGTTTGACCAGCTCGCGGCTGGCGGCCACGATCAGCCCCACATCGGCATTGGCGGAGCGCAGGCGTTGAATCCGCTCGCGGGCCGCCGTGCGCTCTTGCTCCAGCGCGGCGGGCACATCGGCCAGCCGCGCCTCGTACTCCTTGGCACGCTGCAGATAGGCCTTTTGCACCTCGCGCTCTGCGGGCGAGGCCAGCAGTTGCTCTTCCAGCTCGGCAATCTTGCGAATCTGCGGGCCGTATTCCACGGTCGCAATCGGATTGCCCAATTGCTTGTACGCCAGCCACGACACGGGAATCAAAAACGCCAGCAGGATGACCACGTACTGCGCCACCTGCGTCCAGGTGATCGCGCGCATGCCGCCCAGAAACGAGCACAGCAGCACGCCGCCGAGGCCCAGCATGATGCCGATCTCGAACTGCACGCCGGTCAGGCGCGAGGCGATCAGGCCCACGCCGTAGATCTGCGCCACCACATAGGTGAACGAGCACAGCACCGCCGCCACCGCCGCAATCACGCGCGGCCAGCGGCCGCCGAAGCGCACCTGGAAGAAATCGGGAATCGTGTAGAGGTTCATCGCCCGCAGATGCGGCGCAATCAACATCGCGACCAGGCAGAAACCGCCGGTCCAGCCCAGCAGATAGGCGAGCCCACCCGCATGCCCGGGCAAGCCAGAAAATCCCTGCAGATACAGCGCGCCAGACAGGCTGATGAACGACGCCGCGCTCATCCAATCGGCCGCCGCCGCCATGCCGTTGTAGAACGGCGGAATGCGCCGCCCCGCGACGTAATACTCTTCGGGATCGGTGGTCCGGCCGTACACGCCGATACCGGCATAGGCCATCACCGTCAGAAACAGAAAGATCGGGCCGATCCAATGGCGCGAGAGACCGCGCTGCTCGGCCCATGCCAGCGTTCCGATGAAACCCAGCACGCCAATGACGTAGAACGCCAGAATGCGCGCCAGACGTCTGGAATAGGCGCGGCCGCTTGCGCCCTCGCCGCCGCCGCGCTCACTCATCGGAAGCTGAGGCTGAAGTAGAGGCAGAAACGGATACTGAATGCGCGCTGGAATCGGGTTGCTGGTCGTGTCGCTCGAAATAGTTCATGGCGGCACAGTAAACGCAGACGATCACAATGAACATCAGGACTGCCCCTTGGGCGACCATCCAGTAGCCGAATTGCCACTGCCCCATGCTCCAGGTCAAGTCGCGCACGAAGTAGCTCGCACCAAACGTCACCAACACCCAGACAAACAAAAGCCCGGCCTTGAGCCACAAGTGCCGGGCGTCGTGCATGTCGGGTGGAAACGGAACACCCACCTGCTCATCCGAGTTGTCTTGGATCGGCATGGGGTGTTCGTTCGTCAGGCCACTTTACTGGCTTTTACTTGGCCAGGTTCTGCCAGGTGGAGATCACGCTGTCAGGGTTGAGCGAGATCGAGGAGATGCCCTGATCCGCCAGCCACAGGGCAAAGTCTGGATGGTCGCTGGGGCCTTGGCCGCAGATACCAACGTACTTGCCCTTTGCCTTGCAGACTTCAATCACGCCCTTGAGCAGCTTTTGCACCGCAGGGTCGCGCTCGTCGAAGTCGGCAGCCAGCAGTTCCAGACCGGAGTCACGGTCCAGACCCAGCGTGAGCTGCGTCAGATCGTTGGAGCCCACCGAGAAGCCGTCGAAGAACTCGAGGAACTCTTCGGCCAGCACGGCGTTCGAGGGAACCTCGCACATCATGATGACCTTGAGGCCGTTCTCGCCGCGCTTGAGGCCATGCTCCGACAGCAGGTTGGTCACGCGCTCGGCTTGCTTGAGCGTACGCACAAACGGCACCATCACCTGGATGTTGGTCAGGCCCATCTCGCCGCGCACGCGCTTGATGGCGTCGCATTCCATCGCAAACGCTTCGCCGAATTCCTTGCTGATGTAGCGCGCTGCACCACGGAAACCCAGCATTGGATTTTCTTCTTCCGGCTCGTAACGGCTGCCGCCGATCAGCTTGCGGTACTCGTTGGACTTGAAGTCCGACAGACGCACGATGACGGGCTTGGGCCAGAACGCAGCAGCAATCGTTGCCACGCCTTCTGCGACCTTGTCGACGTAGAAAGCGCGTGGCGATGCGTGACCGCGAGCGACCGATTCAACCGCCTTCTTCAGGTCGGCATCCACGGCTGGATAGTCCAGAATCGCCTTCGGGTGCACGCCGATGTTGTTGTTGATGATGAACTCGAGACGCGCCAGGCCCACGCCTTCGTTCGGCAACTGCGCGAAGTCGAAGGCCAGCTGTGGGTTGCCCACGTTCATCATGATCTTGGTGTCGATCTTCGGCATCACGCCGCGCTGCACTTCGGTCACTTCGGTTTCGAGCAGACCGTCGTAGATCTTGCCGGTATCGCCTTCTGCGCAGCTCACGGTCACCAGCGTGCCGTCCTTGAGCAGCGAGGTCGCGTCGCCACAACCCACCACCGCAGGAATACCCAGTTCACGCGCGATGATCGCGGCGTGGCAGGTACGGCCACCACGGTTGGTGACGATGGCGGAGGCGCGCTTCATCACCGGCTCCCAGTTCGGGTCGGTCATGTCGGTCACCAGCACGTCGCCGGGCTGGACCTTGTCCATCTCGGCAATGTCGTTCACCAGACGCACCGGGCCGGTACCAATCTTCTGACCAATCGCGCGGCCTTCGGCGATCACGGTACCCGTGCCCTTGAGCTTGAAGCGCAACTCGGCCTGGCCCTTGGACTGGCTCTTCACCGTCTCGGGACGCGCCTGCAGAATGTACAAATGGCCGTCGGTGCCGTCCTTGCCCCACTCGATGTCCATCGGACGACCGTAGTGCTTCTCGATGATCAGCGCGTAGCGAGCCAGTTGCTCCACATCGGCGTCCGACAGCGAATAACGGTTGCGCAGCTCGTGCGCCACGTCGGTCGTCTTCACCAGCTTGCCGCTGGCAGCCTTTTCTTCGGCCGACGCGAACACCATCTGGATCAGCTTGCTGCCCAGATTGCGACGGATCACCGCCTTGTTGCCGGCTTCCAGCATCGGCTTGTGCACGTAGAACTCGTCGGGGTTCACAGCGCCCTGCACCACGGTCTCGCCGAGGCCGTAGCTCGAAGTGATGAACACCACTTCTTCAAAGCCCGATTCGGTATCGATCGTGAACATCACGCCAGCCGCGCCGGTGTCGGAGCGAACCATGCGCTGCACGCCGGCGGACAAGGCCACCACATCGTGCTCGAAGCCCTTGTGAACGCGGTAGGAAATGGCGCGGTCGTTGTACAGCGACGCAAACACTTCCTTCATCTTGTGCAGCACGTCTTCGATGCCCACCACGTTCAGGAAAGTTTCTTGCTGACCGGCGAAGGACGCGTCTGGCAAATCTTCGGCGGTAGCGGAAGAGCGCACAGCAAAGCTCGCCTGCGTGTTGCCAGCGGACAACGTCGCAAACGCTTCGGTCACTGCTTTTTGCAGATCGGCAGGGAAAGGCTGGTTTTCCATCCAGCCACGAATCTCGGCACCGGCAGCGGCCAGTGCACGCACATCGTCCACATCCAGAGCCGCCAGCTTCTTGCTGATGCGATCAGCCAGACCTTCGTGCTTCAGGAATTCACGGAACGCATGCGCTGTGGTGGCAAAACCCGTCGGCACACGCACGCCTTCGGGCAATTGGGAGATCATCTCGCCGAGGGAGGCGTTTTTACCGCCCACCACCTCGACGTCGCTCATTCTCAGGTTCTCAAACGGAACGACCAGGGCGGTCGTTTCATAGCGTGCAGACATTGGGAAGCTCCATAGTTTAAAAACCGGTGCAGGCCTGCCACGCTCGACGGCTCAATAGCCGAAATTGAGCGCGCAACGCCGCATCCCACGTCGCCAGGCGAAGTGCTTGTATGTTCTGGTTGTAGGCAGCCAATGAACAACATGGGATGGAAATTGGGAATAATGGGCGCCATTGTAGGGCGCGAATCGCGGATTCGTGCTGAATGTTTGAACTGGCCCGTTTCCCGAAGCAGGCTTTGCCCGCCCCTCATTTCATATATTGAAAAACAACAAGCCATGTCCCGCACCACCAACACATCCCACACCCACACGATCTTCGTCATCTCGGACGGCACCGGCATCACCGCCGAAACCTTCGGCACCGCGATCATGGCCCAGTTCGAAACCAAGCCCCGCATCGTGAGGATCCCGTTCGTGGACTCGATCGACAAGGTGCACCAGGCGGTCAGACAGGTCAACCACGTGGCCGAAGTCGAAAGCAAGAAGCCCATCGTCTTCACCACCCTGGTGAACCAGGAAATGCTCGACCTCATCGAATCCGAATGCAAAGCCAAGGTCTTCGACATGTTCGGCACCTTCGTACGCCCCCTGGAGATCGAACTGGGCCAAAAATCCCTGCACCGCGTGGGCCGCTTCGCCGACATCAGCGAAAGCAAGGAATACCTCGAGCGCATGGAAGCCATCAACTACACCCTGGCCCACGACGACGGGCAGACCCACCACGACCTGACGGGTGCGGACGTGATCCTGGTAGGAGTGAGCCGCAGTGGCAAGACTCCCACCAGCTTGTATCTGGCGATGCAGTTTGGGCTGAAAGTGGCGAACTACCCGTTGATTCCTGAAGATTTCGACCGCAAGCAACTGCCGCCTGCCCTGGAGCCTTACCGGAAGAAGCTGTTTGGGTTGACGATTGATCCGCAGCGTCTGTCCAGCATCCGGAATGAGCGCCGGCCTGATTCGAAGTACGCCAGTTTGGTGAACTGCCGGCATGAGGTGGCCGAGGCTGAGGCGATGATGCGACGGTCTGGGATTGGGTGGTTGTCTAGTACGACGAAGTCTATTGAGGAGATTGCTACGACGATTTTGCAGGAGGTTTTGCCGCAGCATTTGGGGCATTGAGGGGGTGGGTTGGGGGCTTTGGAAGTTGTTTTGCAATACCGGCGTGCGTATAGGCCGCGCGCAATTGTCCATTTACGTACCCAAGTTTCCCGTGATCAACGCGCCAACTGCCACGTTACTGATAAGGGATATGAAGATCAATGCTGTGAAGTTTTAAATCACGGCATCGAACTCTGACCCGTCGAATCGGAAGTACAAGC
>CALMCS010000278.1 GCA_937862875.1 uncultured Comamonadaceae bacterium | reverse complement strand
CTGGCCTGCCTCGATGACCTCTTCACCGGCCACGGCGAAGGCAGCGGCTGGCGCATGAACCATGAGAAGCATTTGGAAAACGGCAAACCTGCTGTGCGCGACGTGTACTTCAAAGACGCCACTCTCTGGGGCGGCAATATGGCCATGCTGTGCTCGCTGCTGGGCACGCCGTACTTCCCGGACATCAAGGGTGGCGTGCTGTTCCTGGAGGACGTGGCCGAGCACCCCTACCGCGTCGAACGCATGTTCACGCAGCTGCTGCATGCGGGCGTTCTGAAGAACCAGAAGGCCATCGTCATGGGCCAGTTCACCGGCTACAACCTTGCGCCGCACGACAAGGGCTACAAGATGCAGGTCGCCATCGACTGGCTGCGCTCGCAGATCAAGGCTCCTGTGCTGACCAATCTGCCGTTTGGGCATGTGGCGACCAAGGTGCTGCTGCCGGTGGGTGCCAAGGTTTCGTTGTCGGTGGAAGACCGTGACGCGCTGATTTACTGGGGTCACGCGCACTGATTCGTTGAGCTATTTCTCCGAGCGCCGCAAACACATCATTCCAAATGTGGTGTTTGCGGAGTGTCTGACTTTGAGCGTCGGTATGCCTTATTGAGCTCTGCAGATGCGTGCCGCCAATTCTTGCAGGCGAATTCGGGTACGGGCCAGGCTTTGCGAGCGAAGCGCGGCGCGGTCTGCACTCCACGACGACATGACCAAGTGTCTTAGGCGCGCGTTATAGCCAATCCCTTGGCTGGCCACAGCGCCTTTGGCTTTGATCATGTCAGTGCGAATGTCGCGCGGCGCATGTTTTGCGATCTGGAGCAGGTGGCTTTTGGGGTCGGGGAGTTCGTCGGGACTTGCTGGGAGTTTGCCCCGTGCTCCGACCAGCATTCGCATGGCCTCATGATCCGCCAAAATCCAGGATTCGATTTCTCGGACAGCGATTCGCATCAGTAGATTGCCGGGCGTCGGTGAGTTGCCCAACCAGCGTCTCCGCATGTGCGGAGCGCACGTGACGCGATCCAGATCGGTGATGAGCAAGACCGGTCTGAGCCTGGCGAGCGCCTTCCAATTGTCTATTTTGGAATGCAGATAGCCTGCGCCATCCTTTCGCACGCACTGGATGCCATTCACGTCGACGTTGATTTCGCTGAGTAGCCGAAAACCGATCGCTTCGCTGAGTGCGTCTTCCGTAGCCAAGATCACAGGGCTCACAGTTGAAGCCCCAGTTGATTGGCTGTCGATGGGCGGGTTTTGGGCAGGGCCACCTCTGCCACACTCAATCCCGCCTCGATCACCTGAATTTCGTCTTGGTTCAGGCTTCTCGCGGTAGTGCCTTGAAGGCCGGATTCCAATAGAACAACGCCGCGCCCATCGATGCCTGGGTTGCTCAACAAGGCTTCGCTGTGGGTGCTGAGAATGATTTGCCGTTGGTCCCTTCGCCCCTGCTGTAGCCGATGCAGCAGGAGTGGGATTTCTCGGACGATGGCGTCGTTCAACGAAATTTCGGGCTCCTCCAGAAGCAGAAGTGACGTTCCGTCGAGCAGCGACCACAGGAGTCCGATCAGTCGCAAAGTGCCATCTGAAAAGTGTTCTTCGGACTGCCATCCTGCGTAGGCGCGGTGGTGCGCATACAGCGCCTCCAAATGAGGACGTCCCGACGCATCCTTGGTGAAGCGGAGCTCCTCAAATTGCGGCACTGCCCACTTCAAGGCCAGACTGATTTTCTTCAGTCGAGCCGTGCGCGTGCGTTCCGGAGTCTGGGCCATCCGCTCCAGAAAACCTTGTCCGAACGGGTCGTGCTCGATATTTTGTCCCGCAATTTGGTGCGCAAATTTCAGCAGCTGTGGCACCAGGTGCAAATAGGTGATCGAGCCAAAAAATTCAGAGAGTTCACGAAACTGGCCGTTGATCGCTATTTGCTCCAGTCCGGTTTGAGTGAGCAGTATCGGATCGCTTTGGTCGTTTCTGTCTGGACGGGAGAACAGACGAGTGTGGCCTCTCCAGACCTGCTCGTCAGAAATCAACACGCGTTGACCATCTTTGCCCTCGGATTTGAACCCGAGGATGTAACGCCACTCGGTGGCGGTATCGGTAGTGGACGCCAGTTCGATTTCAAGGTTGACTTCGCCATCACGTGGCGCATGCAAAGAGCGAATCTTGCCCATTCCTCCGCGGACAGAGACCGCGGCTTGCAATCCTCCGCCCTGGGGCTTGCTGATGTCCCGGAGGAATCGCAAAGCATCCAACAGATTGGACTTGCCTGAAGCGTTGGGTCCCAGCAGGTACGACACTTCGCGCAGGGGAATGTCAATGGCCTGAAAGTTACGCCAGTTTTTGAGCTTGATTCTGGTGACAAACATTGCTGACTCCTCGAGACACGCATGATATTGGGGCTGCGCTGAGGTGCACCCCATATCCGTATCGCGCCGAACCCAAGTGCTGGGAATTGTCACACACTGGGCTGAAATAGCAGCGATTTCAGCCGTGATTGACGATTGGATTTTGTGATCGGAGCATCGTCATGTTCTCGATCGCGCGTCACTCGAATTCTTCAGTGAATTCAATACCTTGCGCGAGCTCACCACCAGTTTCTGAATCAATGCAAGCTTCGCCGAAGACCGCAGCCACATCACCCCAAATCTCCGTGACTGCGTCGCATCAGGCAAGTTCACACGCACCACGCTCTGACCATCGGGCAGGTTCAGCGCGGTGTCGGGAACCAGGGCTACGCCGAGGCCTCGGTCGACCATCATGGCGATCGCCACCAGCGAGCTCAGTTCAAAACGTTCCATCGGCGTGATGCCGGCATTGCGCAGGTACTTGTCGACCATTTGGCCGCCGCCCAGATTGCGGTCGTAGCGGATCAGGGGCTGGGTGCGCAGCAGGTCGTGCGGGTCTCGGTGGGCGAGGTGTTTGGGCGCCAGCAGGATCAGCGGCTCTTCACGCAGCAAGGTCCAGTCGAAGGTCTTGGCCAGTGAGAACGCGGGATATAGGCATACGGCGGCGTCGATGTCGCCTTGCTGCACGGCCTCGTAGAGCTGGTTGGTGGCGGCGGATTGCAGAAACACTTTGACATTCGGACTTTGCTTGACGAAGTCGGCCAGGATGTCGGGCAGCAGGCTGTGCAGCGCCGTGTTGATGGTGCCGATCACCAGTTCGCCAGAGGCTCCGTCGTCGTTCACCAGCAGGTGCGCGTTGGCCAGATCGCGCAGCAAGGTGGGGGCGCTTTGCTTGAGCCGGTGGCCTGCGGGCGTGGGCACCACGGTGCGGCCGGCGCGGGCGAGCAGCGGGGTTTTGAACTCTTTTTCGAGAATGCGCATTTGCTGCGCCACCGCCGCCGCCGTGATGTGCAGGCGGCGAGCCGCCTCGGCCATGGAGCCGGTTTCGACGACCAGCATGAAGCTGTGAAGGTAGCTGGTTTCCATAGGGTTAAACGCTGAAAAGATAGTTTTTCTTGTGTCTGAACCAATGGTAGCTGTATTTTTCGGCGCGGTCATCAACTCCACAATGCGCTCATGAGAAGCAAATTATTTGTGCCGGGCTCGCGCCCTGAATTGTTTGGCAAAGCGCTCGCCAGCGCTGCAGACAGCCTGTCGTTCGATCTCGAAGACGCGGTGGCCGAATCGCGCAAGGACGAGGCGCGTGGTTTGCTGCGGGATTTTCTGGTGAGCGGGCAACTGCGCGAGACCCAGAAAAAAACCATCATCGTGCGGGTGAACGCCATGGACACGCCGCACTACGAACAAGACATCGCCCAGGTAGTGCGCGAGGGCGTGCATCTCATCAATCTGCCCAAGCCCGAAAGCGTGGAAGACGTGGAGAAGGCGGCCGGCGCGATTGCCTATGCGGCGAAGGCCAACGGGGTGAAGACGCTGCCCGGACTGCTGCTGAATATCGAAACACCGACTTCGCTGCGCAACGCTGCGGCGCTGGCGAAGGCGCATCCGCATGTGCGGGGTTTGCAGTTGGGGCTGGGTGACTTGTTCGAGCCCTACAACATCAACCGCCGCGAACTCAGTGCGATCACGCAGGCGATGTTTGCGGTGCGTATGGCGGCGGCGGAGGCCAACATCTTTGCCTACGACGGGGCGTTTGCCAACATCAAGGACGTGGAGGGCTTCCGCGCCGAGGCCGAGCTGTCGCGTCGCTTGGGCTTCATGGGCAAGACCTGCATTCATCCTAGCCAGATCGAAATAGCGAATGCGGTGTTTCAGCCGTCGCAGGCCGAAATCGAGGACGCGCTCAAGGTGGTGGAGGCCTCGCGCGGGGCCGATCAGAACGCGGTGGGTGCGTATGTGGTGGACGGCAAGATGATCGACAAACCGTTTGTGCTGCGCGCCGAAGCGATTGTGGCGAGTGCGCGGGCGTTGGGCTTGATCGCCTGAGGTTGAAGATCTTACCCCGCGCCCTTTTTTCAAAAATATCAATTCATAACAGGAGACTTCAGATGTCCGGATCCCCATTTCAATTCACGCGTCGCCGCGTGGTCATGGCCGCAGTGGCGGTTACCTCCACCGTTGCATCGCTCGGCACCGTGCCCGCGCTGGCCGCCGACGGACCCTATCCGAATCGCCCGATCACTTTGGTGGTGCCGTATCCGCCGGGTGGCTCGAACGACGTGTTTGCGCGCCAGATTGCCAAGGAAATTGGCGACGTGCTCAAGCAGCCGGTGATCGTTGACAACCGTCCCGGCGCCAGCGGCAACACCGGCACGGCGATGGTCGCCAAGGCCGCGCCCGACGGCTACACGCTGGTGGCGGTGTCGTCGAGCATGACCACCAACGCGGCGGTGCAGCCCAAGATGCCTTTCGATCCGGTGAAAAACCTCGCGCCGATTGCGATGTTCGCCAAGGGCCCGATGGTGGTTGCCGTGAACAACGAGTTTCCCGCCAGCACGCCTGCCGAGTTGGTGAAGATGATCAAGGCCAATCCCAACAAGTTCAACTACGCCACCTCGGGCACCGGCAGCGTGAACCACATGGCGACCGAGTATCTGCGCTCGATGGTGCCCGGTTTTGAGATCACGCATGTGCCTTACAAGGGTCAGGGGCCTGCGGTGACGGACGTCATCGGCAACCAGGTGCAGATGTTGATTTCGAGTGGTCCTTCGCTATTGCCGATGGTGCGTGCGGGCAAGCTCAAGGCCATCGGTATCACCAGCCTGGGCAAGAGCGAGATTGCACCGGATCTGACGCCCATGGCGACCGCCGTTCCCGGTTATGAGTTTGCGTTGTGGTGGGGCATGTTGGCACCGGCGGGAACGCCTGCCGAGATCGTCAACAAGCTCAACGCGGCGGTGAATCAGGCGCTGGCCAAGCCAGAAATCAAGGCGCAGTTCCTGAAGGAAGGCGCGATCGCCAGCCCGATCACTCCGGCGCAGTTTGCGGAGGTGGTCAAGGGTGACGTCGAGCGTTGGAAAAAGCTGGCCAAGGAACGCAACATCGTCGCTGACTAAGAACAACCCCCTGAGTCGCTTCGCGCCTTCCCCCTTCTCTCGAATTGCTTTGCAATTC
>CALMCS010000277.1 GCA_937862875.1 uncultured Comamonadaceae bacterium | reverse complement strand
TGCCGATTGCCGCTGAACAGGAAACCATCGCCGGTTGCGGACGCGGGAGACGTTGGGGATGCGGGAGCCGGTGCCGGCACGGGCGGGCGAGGTTTCGGCGCTAGATCTTTCAGCGCGCTGTCGAACAGATCAGCGAGGGCGACGGGGCCTTGGCGTGGTGCTCGTGGTGCAGCGTCGTCCACGGCCATGATTCAACCCAGTCCCTGATCGATCCAGTTCTTGATCGCAGCCCAGACCACCGACAGCGGCAGCTCCATGCCTTCGGCGAGGTCCATTGCCGCATCAAGAACCGAGGTCTCATCCTCCAGCTCGACGTTCCTGCTGCTGGTCACGACCTTCCAGCGCCGCCACAGCTCGGTGTCCTGCTCCTCGTCCAGAACCGGATGGCGCCCCTTGCGTTTGGGCAGGCCGAGAACTTCGCGCCGAAGTGCGACTTCCTGATGTGTCAGCCCGTAGAAGCGGCTCACCATTTCGGTACTGGCACCCAGGCGCAGCATGCGATCGACGGTGGCGATCTCCTTCTCCACGTCCTGCGCCTGTTTGAGCAATCGCCGGAGCACTTCCCGGTTCACCGAGACAGAGCACCAGGAGACGTTGGCATTGGCCAGCACGCTGATCAGCGCCGGATGCTTGAGCGCATCCAGCTCTTCCTCGCCGAACCCCATCGCCTTGCAGCGACGCAGTTGCCCGTTGCGTAGGTCGTAGAGTGCCTGCGCGATGACGGCCTGGTTGAGTGGGTTCGGTGCGGACATGCAGGCCTCCCTCGCTCAGATCCCAGGACCGACAGCGCCGGCTTCCAGATCCAGCAGGCGCCGGGCCAGCCGCAGCAGACGAAACAGCTTGACCAGCGCGGTGTCGCTCAATCGCCGGGCCCCGCCGTCACGACGTTGACCCTGGCCGTGCAACAGCGCTGGCAGGTCTGTGATGAGTTGCCCGCTGTCCAAGCCGACGCCGGCTGGCTGCTGACCGGCCAGGGAAACCAGTAGTGCGAGCACGGCGCGTGCGAGCGGCGACGAAGCCTGGGCTGGGGCACGACACGTGAACCCGATGCCATCAGAACGATCCTCGACACACGCGTCCAGGTCGGCCTCGCCCGCGATCTCGCGCGCGAACTGCGCGATGTGGATGCGCAGGCGGTCGGGTGTGTCGAGGCCAGGGTCGATATACCAGATGTCCGAGATGGGATAGAGGCCACCGGCCTGCACGGGAATCGACTGCAAGACGTTGGCCGAGAAGTCGGGCGGCAGCGCATCGCCCAACTGGTCGGCGACCATGCGCTGGATGGACTGGAGCCGCTCCGTCGTGGGTGCCGGAGAGATGATGTGCTCGTCAAGCAGACCGCCATTCGCTGCCGCAGGGCTGGCTGCGGATGCCTCGCTCGGGGCCCCATCGTCCCGGGGCCTTGTCGGCGCGTCGGCAGAGTGGCCCGCAGAAGGTGCAGTTGTAGTGGGGGGCGGTGCCGGTTCGATCGGCGGCCGTGCGATGGCCCCAGGCTCGGGCAATGCCGGCGGCGCCGATGGCGGGGTTGGGTCGCTGACCAGGGCGCGGTGGCGGCTCTCGGATTCGGTCAGGTCCAAGGCGAGCACGTCGTAGTCGATGCCCAGCAGCTCGGACATCTGACCGATCAACTCGTCCTGCACACGCGGCGGCGAGAACTCGTCGGGCTGGACATCAAATTGCGACAGCGCCTCCAGAAAGAAGCTGTCGAAGTCCAGCGGCAGGGAGCGGCCTTTGGCATAGTGCTCCCACGTGCGTTCGCTGGCTTTGCGCATGACCGACAGCCGCTCGACCTGGTGGCGGCCGAGGCCCCCGTATAGGACGGTCGGGATCGCGGGCAGCAGGTAGCGCACCGCGTCAGCCATGCGGCTGATGTGCGACTGCTGGACTGGGAAGCCGTCGGCGGCCAGGCGGCGGGCCAGCTCGGACTGGCTCAGGGTGGTGCCGCTTTCAGCTTCATAGAACTCGCGGGCTTTCTCGACGCCCAGGGCGCGCTCGATGAACGTGAGGCCGCCGCGTAGTTCGTTCTCGGCGAGGTGCCCGGTCAGGGCGACGATCTCTCCGCGCGCAGGCCACGGCCGGAACAGGCACGATATGCGGAAGAAGCGTTCGTCCTTGGTCTCCGCCCAGAGTTCACGCAGGATCGCCAGCCTGGTGTTGCCGCCGTTGCGGATGATGTAGTGCGCCTCGCCAGGACGGCGTGTGATCGCTGGCGCCGCGTCCAGGCCGCGCTCTCGGATGGAGGCCTTGATTTCATCGTAGGCCGAGTTGCGCTTTTTGCGGGGGTCGTGGTCGTAGGGCCGCAACTGGTCCAGCGTCACGACCATCGGCGTGTCGGCGATCGGGTCGCTCAAGGCCGTGGCCGATGGCCCACTGCGCTCGAACCCGGCGGCAAGCAGCTTGCCGGCCATGTCCTGGGAGGTCATCTCAGCCATGACCACATCCCTCGGCGTTGACGGCCCGGGCCATGCGGGCCTCGCGCTCGGCGCGGCGGATCTGTGCACGGGCGTTGAGATCCGCCCGGTAGTCGCTCGCTGTTGAGCTGGTGTAGATGGCGGCGCAGCCGGCCTTGGTGAACTTGAGGTGTCCGCCCCGTGTGCGCTTGACGTGCCAGCCTTCGCTCACCGCAAACTCAATCAGGGCGCGCAGCCGTTTGTGGCCGCGGGCCAGTTCATGTGCGTTCGCCATGGGACCTCCCGGTGTCAATGGAACGAGGAGGACGGCCGGACACGAGGGCAAATCTGTCTTGCCACTGTGGGAACAGTTCGCCGGCGAGCGCGCGCATGGTGTCGAGCGCGGCGGGCGCAACTCTGCCCGGCGGCTGGC
>CALMCS010000276.1 GCA_937862875.1 uncultured Comamonadaceae bacterium | reverse complement strand
CGTAGATCACGCCGGGAATGCCGCGCTCGACGTACAGGCGCACGTCGGTGTACAGCGGCGTGCCGACGGCGGGTGGCTTCTCGCCGAAGACCGCTTCACCGTGGGTTTGGATGGCGTCGACCAGCGGCTTGTTGCCTGCGAGCGGTGTCATGGCGTTGGCCAGCAGCAAACGCTTGATGTCGATGCGCACGGCGTCTTCGCCGGTGTAGCCATGCAGCGTATTGAACGCGGCGATTGCGTCGGTCATCACGGCGCGGATGGTGGCTTCCACTTCGGCCGGATTCTCTTCGGGGATCATGCGGCGGTCGACCTTGAGGGTGACCTTGCCGGGGATGACGTTGGTGTTGGTGCCGCCTTCGATGCGGCCCACGTTCACGTAGGGGTGCTTGATGCCGGCGACCTTGGAGGTCACTTGCTTGTACTTCACGTTCTCGCCGTACAGCGCGTTCAGCACGGCGGTGGCGGCTTGCAGTGCGTCGACGCCGGTGTGTGGTACGGCAGCGTGAGCCATCTTGCCGTGCACGGTGACTTCCATTTGCAGGCAGCCGTTGTGGGCGGTGACGACTTCGTAGCTGAAGCCGGCGGCGACCATCAGGTCGGGCTTGGTCAGGCCTTTTTCGAGCAACCAACCGGGGCCGAGCAGGCCGCCGAATTCTTCGTCGTAGGTGAAGTGCAATTCGACATTGCCCTTGGTGGGCTTGGCAACGGCTTCGAGTGCGCGCACGGCGAAGGTGAAGGTCGAGAAGTCGCTCTTGCTCACGGCGGTGGCGCGGCCGTACATCTTGCCGTCCTTGATGGTGGCGGCGTAGGGCTCTTCGGTCCAGCCTTCGCCCGGCGGCACCACGTCACCGTGTGCGTTCAGCGCGATGGTGCGGCCACCGTCGCCGTAGGGGCGGCGCACGATCAGGTTGGTGATGGACTGCATGCCATAGTCCTTCACGTCCTGCTCGGGAACGACGTGCTTCTCGGCCTCGAAACCGAAGGGCTTGATCAGCTCGGCCGTGCGCTCGGCGTGGGGTGCGTTGTTGCCGGGTGGCGTGTCGGTGGGAACCTGCACCAGGGCCTGGAGAAAGCGCACTTGCTCGTCGAAATGCTGGTCAATCCATGCGTCGAGCGCAGCGTAGGTGGCTTGGGCGTTTTGTGTCATGGCAATTCCTTTTTTTTCGGGTTATTGGTGGGTTCGAGTTGGATGGTTTTCGCGGCTTCAGTCAGCGAGCTGGTGCAGCACATGGCTGAACGCGTCGACGGCCAGTTGCATGTCGTCCGAGGTCGTGGATTCCAGCGGGTTGTGGCTGATGCCCGAGTTCAGGCCGCGCACAAACAACATGGCCTGCGGCATGATTTCGTGGATCTTCATCGCGTCGTGACCGGCACCGCTGGGCATGCGGAACAGCGGCACGCCGAGGGCATCGACCGCGTTTTCCCAGCGCTTTTGCCACTCGGGCGCGCTCGGTGCGGCGTCGGCGCTCATGGAGCGTTCGGTCTTGAAGTGCAGACCGCGGCGGGTCGCGATTTCTTCGAGCTTGGCGAGGATGTCCTTGACCATCGCATCGCGCTGCGCATTGGTGGGCGCGCGCATGTCGAGGCTGAACAGGCAGCGACCCGGCACGACGTTGATCGAGCCATTGGGCACGTTCCATTGACCGATGGTGGCCACGCTGTCGCCATCTTGCAAAGCGCGTTGCTCGACGTAGAGCGCCAGCTCGGCCACGCCGACCGCTGCGTCACGGCGGCGGTCCATGGGCGTGGTGCCCGCGTGGCTGGCCATGCCGATCATCTCGCAGACATAGCGCTCGCTGCCGTTGATCGAGGTGACCACGCCGAGCGGAATATCCAGTTCGTTGAGCACCGGACCCTGTTCGATGTGCACCTCGATGAAGCCGAGGTAGTCGGCCGGATTGCGCTTGAGTTTGGGGATGTCGTCGACACACAGACCCGCGTGCTGCATGGCCTCGCGCATGGTGATTCCGTCGGCGTCCTTCTGCTCCAGCCATTCGGTCTTGAAGTCGCCGATGAGTGCGCCCGAACCCAGGAACGTGGCCTTGTAGCGCTGGCCTTCTTCTTCGGCGAACGCGACCACTTCGATGCCGAAGGGCAGGCGCTTGTTCTGGCGATGCAGCTCGCGAACGCAGGCCATGGGCACGAAGATGCCGAGGCGTCCGTCGTACTTGCCGCCGTTGCGCACGGTGTCGTAGTGGCTGCCGGTGATCAGGTATTGGCTGCCGCCTTCTGCGGGACGGTAGCGACCGACCACGTTGCCAACCGCATCGATCTCGACTTCGTCGAAACCGCAGTCGCGCATCCAGTGGCTGATGCGCTGGGCGCAGGCGCGGTGCGCGTCGGT
>CALMCS010000275.1 GCA_937862875.1 uncultured Comamonadaceae bacterium | reverse complement strand
CGGTGCCCGGACGTACAAACAATCGCCGCGCATCGCTCTAAGGTTCGGTTTATTTGGACGTAATCACGCAGTTAGGCGCTGGCTGAACTTCCTGCGCCAAGCCCCCGAGAAGTGCGCCAGCATCTTCCGCGAAGCCGTGCGGCCCTACGACGCGGTAAGCACCCGCACCATCCGGCCCATCCACCACACGGGCCTTCACTTGGGTCAACACTCTTGTCAGTTCGCCCGCCGTGGCCTGGGGCGCAAGGTGCACCAGCACGGCAGGGCAGTTGCCTTTGCGGTCGGTCCCGCCACCGCGCATGGCGTCTTCCTGCACTGGGCTCTGGGCCAGCCACAACAGGGCGCCTGCCTGGAAGACGACAATCACCATCGCAAAGGCGGCCAGCCCCGGTGTGGCTGGACGCAACGCGGCTATCCACTGCAACAACCGCGGGCGCAGGCGGCGAGCGGCGGGTGGTAGGGGGCGAGGCACCCCGCGGACCGCGGCGTGACGCCGTGCCAGCTTCTGGAAGGCTTCCCACGCGGGCGCTTCGTGCCGGGCCATGCGCTGCTCAAGTCGCAGGGCGGCCAGCAATCCAAAGGTAGCGCAATCGTCGGCCACCGCTGGGTCCGCTTCGGCGGCGGCGCGCAGTTGTCCCAGTTCGCTGGCCGTAAGGGGCCGCTCAAGGCTAGCCTGCAGCAGCCCTTCGGCCAAGGTAGGGGGCGGATCCGGAAAGTCCGTCGCCTGCGGATTGTCTGTACCGTCGGTCATGTGCGCTCCGTTCCAATTCCCATGCACCGCTTGAGCCGCTTCGTAGCTTCGTTCATACGGCTCTTCACCGTACCTTCGGGGATGCCAAGGGACTCGGCGGTATCCATCTGGCGCACATCCGCCAGTGCCCCCTGCACCACCTCGCGCAGCTTGGGGGAGAGATGGTCAACGCAGCGGCGAAGTCGCTGCAAGAGTTGCCTGCGCTCTGCAGCGTCGGCCACGACGTCGTCCTCCAGTGGCGGAAGCAGCCGGTCAAACAGGCCGTCGTCATGAGCATCGTTCCCGTTCGATTGGCGAAGGTCGCCCACCGGGACCTCGCGGCCAGCCTTGCGTCGCAGGTCCAGAAGCCGCCTGGGCGCGATAACCAGTGCGAGATAGCGCACGAGATCCTGCTGGAACCCCTCGGATTCAGCTGCATGCGGTGACACGAACTGGCCGACCCCGTCTTTCCAGAGCTGCTCGAACGCCAGCATGGCCGCGTCCTCCAGCATCTGGTGCGGTAGGTACGGGTAGTGGCGTGCCATTGCGCGCAGCATGGCGTGGCGGGCGGCTTCGAAAAAGCTGCGCTGCAAGTCAGATGATCGGGTGAGTGAGTCCAGGAAGCTGCGAAGCGGCATGGCGCGGATCATAGGTTCAAAAAAAGCGAACCTTCGGCCGAGTTGGCGCGATTCCCGTACGTCCAGAATTTCACAGGAGTCTCACCATGAAACCATCCACACATGATCTGATCGCCTACCTCGAACAAAACGAACTGAAATACGCCCAGCGCAGCGATGACGAGGATATTGTGATGCTGGGCTTCACCACTCAGCGCGCATCGCTTTCGCTGATGTTCATCTGCGAGAAGCGCTCAGTGCAGCTGCTGTGCCGACTGCCATTCCGCGCCCAACCCGAGCAGTTCGACGTCGTGAAGGATTACTTCACGCGCATCAATTACGCCATCAAGATCGGCTGCTTCGAGCTGGATGTGCGCGACGGTGAGATGAACATGCGAAGTGCCACCTTCCTCTCTGAGGAGCGGCTGGGCGCCGAACAGGCCACACTGTTGCTGTTGACCGTCACACGTACGGTCGACGACTACATCAGTGGCCTTCAGGACGTCCTGTTCCGGCAAGTGGCGCCCAGCGCCGCCGCAAACGACGCCCTGGCCCAG
>CALMCS010000274.1 GCA_937862875.1 uncultured Comamonadaceae bacterium | reverse complement strand
TGCGCGTGGACACATGCAGCTCGTCGGCGAGCGTGCGCGCGCTGTGCATGACGTCGGGCATGTTCGCCAGAATCTGCCGCACGCGTTGCACCAGCAACCGGTCGCGGCGGTAGCGGCGCACCATGAGTGGCAGGGCACGTTGCAGCATTTGCTGCATCGCCGCTTCATCGCGCTTGAGCGGCAAGGAGAGATAGCGCGCATCGAGTTCGACCGCTGCGTGCGGCGCGCCAAAGGTGACCTTGGTGCTGAACAGCACCTTGTAGGCATCGGCGTGCGGCGGCTGCTCAAACGGGAACTGCGCGGACAGCACCGGCAGGCGCGAGTCGATGAACCAGCTGGCGAGGCCGATGGCATTGCGCAGCACGGACACCAGCGCGAATTCGCGCAGCGCGCCCAGGTCGCGGTGCTCCGCGATGACCAGGGTGCTGCGGTCGCCTTCGGTGCGCACGCTCAGGCGAATGTCGTCGGTGATCAACGCGTGGTGGCGGCACCAACGCGCCAGCGCCAGGCCCAGCGTGGGTGCGCCGAGCGAGGCCCGCGCCAGCATGCCGTAACTGCCCCAGGGCAGGCGGCGGGTGAACCAGCCAAGACCTTCATCGTCCAGCTCGCGCATGGCGAAATCCGAGAGCGCTTCCATTTGTAGCGCCGTGATTCGAGCTGTGTCTTTTTTGATGTCTTCTGGCGCAATTTGTGCCGTATCGAGCGCCTCTTGGGGGCTCATGCCCCGACGCTCGTAGGCGAGCAAGATAGCACGTACGAAGGCCATTGGGGTGACCGCCGGGTGGGTGGTGTCCAGTGGGTGATTGAGGGCCAGTTGGGGCATGGGTCCATTTTGCGATGTACTGGCACATTTTGCAACCTATTCGGCAAGAGGGTGGCTGCACGCCACGGTCCGTCCGGCGTATGCTGCGGGAATAGATAAGCTTGTGGCGGAGGTGCGGTCCGCCGATTCCATTCAGGAGACATAAGCACATGAATTCGCAGCACACGCAAACGGGCCAAACGAGCCCGTTGGCCCTGAGCCAGGCCTCGGGCGCAACGGACAAGCCGCTGATCGAGCAGACGCTCGGCGATTTTTTTCGCGACATGGCCCTGCGCCATCCCGATCGCGATGCCTTGGTCAGCGCCCACCAGGGGCAGCGCTTCACCTATTCCCAATTGCACACCGAAGTGCGCAGGCTCGCGAGCGCCTTGCTGAGCCTGGGGCTGGACCAAGGCGATCGCATTGGCATCTGGTCGCACAACAATGCCGAGTGGGTGATGATGCAGTTTGCCACCGCCCAAGTGGGGCTGGTGCTGGTGAACATCAATCCGGCCTATCGCACGGCCGAGGTCGAGTACGCGCTCAACAAGGTCGGTTGCAAGGCGCTGGTGACGATGCCGAGCTTCAAGTCCAGCGACTATCTGGGCATGCTGCGCGAGCTGGCTCCCGAATCGGCAACGGCGAAGGCGGGCGAGTTCACCTCGGCGCGCGTGCCCACCCTGCGTTCGGTGGTGTGGATCGACGTGGCGGGCGAGGGTGAAGAACAACCCGGCATGCTGCGGTTCACCGAGCTGCTGGCGCGCGGCAACCCGAGCGATGCACGAATCGACCCGATCGCCGCCGGCCTCAAGAACACGGACGCGATCAACATCCAGTTCACCAGCGGCACGACGGGCTTCCCCAAGGGCGCGACGCTCACGCACCGCAATATTCTGAACAACGGCTTTTTCATCGGCGAGTGCATGCGCCTCACGCCCGAAGACCGGTTGTGCATTCCCGTGCCGCTGTACCACTGCTTCGGCATGGTGCTGGGCAATCTGGCCTGCGTCACGCATGGTGCGACCATCGTCTATCCGAGCGACGGCTTCGACCCGCTCAAGGTGCTGGAAACCGTACAGGCCGAAAAGTGCACGGGTCTGCACGGCGTGCCGACCATGTTCATCGCCGAGCTCGATCATCCGCGCTTTGCGGAGTTCGATCTGTCCACGCTGCGCACCGGCATCATGGCCGGATCGCCATGCCCCATCGAGGTGATGAAGCGCGTGGTGAGCGACATGAACCTGTCGGAAATCACGATTGCCTACGGCATGACCGAAACCAGTCCCGTGAGCTGCCAGAGCGAGAGCGATTCGCCGCTGGAAAAACGCGTCGCCACGGTGGGCCGGGTGCAGCCGCATCTGGACGTGAAGATCATCAACTCCGAAACCGGTGAGGTGCTGCCCATCGGCCAAAGCGGTGAGCTGTGCACACGCGGTTATTCGGTGATGCGCGGCTACTGGGGCGACGACGAGAAGACCCGCGAAGCCATCGACAGCGATGCCTTCATGCACACCGGCGACCTCGCGACGATGGACGAAGAGGGCTATGTGAACATCGTCGGCCGCATCAAGGACATGGTGATCCGCGGCGGTGAAAACATCTATCCGCGCGAGGTCGAGGAATA
>CALMCS010000273.1 GCA_937862875.1 uncultured Comamonadaceae bacterium | reverse complement strand
CCGTTGCGCTTGCAACGCTGGGCGCAACCATGCTCAAAGATGTTTTTGCCCAGGGAGAGTTCGCGGGCAAGCCGGTGCGCATCATCGTGCCGTTCACTCCGGGCAGCGGCTCCGATACGGCGGCGCGCTTCTTTGGCGAGCGCGCAGGCAAGCTGCTGGGTGCCAACTTCGTGGTCGAGAACAAGCCCGGTGGCAACGGGCTGATCACGATCGGCACCGTGAAGGGAGCCCCGGCCGATGGCTACACCATCCTGCTCGGCAATATCTCGCTGATGGTGGTGAATCCGGTGATGCTCAAGGACCTCTCCTATGACTCGGTGAATGACTTCGTGCCGGTGTCGGGCCTGTACCGTGGACCGGCGGTGTATGCGGTGGCCCCCAACTCGCCGATCAACACTCTGGAAGAGCTGATCGCGCGCTCGAAGAAGCAGCCCGTGAGCGTCGCCACCTATTCGCAGGGCTATCAGTTGGGCGCGGCGTATATCGCGAGCCTGGCGGGTACGCAGTTCCAGGACATTCCATACAAGGGCCAGGCTCCGCTCATGTCCGATCTGATGGGCGACCAGGTGCAGGCCGGGCTGCTCGATTGGGGCGGCGCGGTCTCGAGCATCAAGGCCGGCAAGCTCAAGGCGCTGGCCATCACCAGTGTGCAGCGCCACCATGCATTGCCGGATTTGAAGACGGTGCGCGAATGCGGCTATCCCGAGTACGACCATTACAGCTGGGTGGGCTTTTTTGCCAAGAAGGGCACGCCACCCGCGTTGACGCAGAAACTGACGCAGACCCTCCATCAAATCAAGCAAACCGACGAGGCCAAACGCTTTGCCGACGAAAGTCTGGGAGGCGAACTGATGCTCGATACGCCTGCAGAATTGACGGCTTACATCGAAAATCAGATTCAACGATTCAGGGACATTGCACGCAAGGCCGGAATAAGCCAAGTGTGAAGGCAGTCATCAAGGTGAAAGAGGTCAAAGAGGTGAACATGGGCAGCAAGCAACTTCCATCGGTAGAAGAGGCCAACGCGGAGTCGTTCAAGGACGACGGGATGGCACATGCGGACGACGTTCCGGTTCCGTACATGCAGCGCACGCGGGACTGGTATCTCGCGCTCGGCTACAACAATCCCTACCGTTATTCGCACTACGCGCAGGTGCCGTTCACGGCGCTCGAGAAACCTCTGTCCGAGTGCACCGTTGCGCTTCTCACCACCGCAGCACCGTACCAACCCGACAAGGGCCCGCAAGGACCGGGCGCAGCGTACAACGCGGCCGCCAAGTTCTACGTGCCCTATGTGGGCGACACCAGCGTCGATCACGACCTGCGCATTTCCCATGTGGGAATCGACCGCAAGCACACCTCGATGGAGGATGCGCGCAGTTGGTTTCCGCTGGCCGCGATGCGGGAAATGGCGGCCGAGGGGCGCATCGGAAAGCTCGCCAGCCGCTTTCACGGCGTGCCCACCAATCGCAGTCAGCGGCACACGATCGAGGAGGATATTCCACTGATCCTTCAGCGCTGCAAGGAAGACGGCGTGGATGTTGCCGTGCTGGTGGCGAACTGCCCCATCTGCCACCAAAGCATGTCGCTCACGGCGCGTGCTTTGGAGGCGGCCGGCATTCCCACGGTGGTCATGGGATGCGCCAAGGACATCGTCGAATATGTCGGCGTGCCGCGTTTTCTGTTCTCCGATTTTCCGCTTGGCAACGGCGCGGGCAAGCCGCACGATACGCAGTCGCAGCGCGAGACGCTGGAGCTGGCCTTGCGCGTATTGGAGACCGCCCCGGCGGCGCGCACCACGGTGCAGTCGCCGCAGGTCTGGAGCGAGAGCCATGAGTGGAAACTCGACTACTCGAACGTGGCGCGTGTGAGTGCCGAAGAGCTCGCACGCCTGCGTGCGGACAACGACAAGGCCAAAGACACGGCGAAGGCCATTCGCGAGAAAGATGCCGTGCCTGCTGCGCCTGACGGGTCTGTCGCAGCAATAACCCAGGCCTGAAAACACCAACGGCCAAGCGTTGGAGGCTTGGCCGTTGGGTGTCGTTGCAAG
>CALMCS010000272.1 GCA_937862875.1 uncultured Comamonadaceae bacterium | reverse complement strand
TTCAGCGTTTCGCGGATCGCCTTGCCGTTGTCCACGGTTTCGGCATAGGCCAGCAACTCCAGATTGGCCTCGATGCAATCCGCGATTTTCAGCAGCACATTGGCGCGGGACGCGGCATCGGTCTTGCCCCATTTTTCGGCGGCGGCGTGGGCGGCGTCCAGTGCCAGCTCCACGTCTTCCGCGGTCGAGCGCGCGGCCTGCGTGTAGACCTTGCCGGTGATGGGCGTGATCACATCGAAATACTGGCCCTTCACCGGAGGCACAAACTTGCCACCGATAAAGTTGTCGTAGCGTGACTTGTAGGTGACTTTGGCGCCTGCTGCGCCGGGGGCTGCGTAAACCGTCATGTCTTGTCTCCGGAGTTGATTCGAATAGAGGTCATCAGGCGGACTGGATGATGGATCAGTGCTGCTGGCCTGATGCGGCTCACCTACTCAAGACGCGTGCCAGCCCCGCGCAAAACCCACAGCGTTGATTTGATTGAACATTTCCCCGCTGAATCGCATCATCCAGCCGAGAAAACTGTCCGCTGTAACGATCCGGCACATGACAACTGTCACGAAATGGAACAGTTACCCCACGCAAGCCGGGACATCGCTTGATCCGCTGGATTGCGTCGGTCCATACTGGAACCACAAAAGCAGGGCAATCGGGCCAATGGCCACCGACCACCCACCTGCAAAGGAGACAAGCTTGCGATCCAGCCACCACTCCATCGCCTTGCGACAGGCGCGCCAGCATTTGCTGGAGTTCGGCCACTGCCCGACGGGCCTGGTCGATGAGCGCGTCGTGCGCTCGTGGTCGCGCAGCCTCGCGGCCGGGTTGGATCCCACGTCGCGCCCAAGAGCCACCGAGCACGCCAGCAGCGGCACGCTCCGGCAACTGCTGTCCAGCAACCCGACGCTGCTCGCGCATTCGCGGCCCGTCATGGAATATCTCTTCGAACAGGTGCGCCACAGCCAAAGCGTCGTGGTGTTGGCCGATCCGCGCGGCATGCTCATGCACACCCTGGGCGACCCGCAATTTGTCGACCGTGCCGAACGCATCTCGCTGACGGGTGGTGCGTCGTGGCACGAAGAACACCGCGGCACCAACGCCATTGGCACGGCGCTGTTCGAGCGCAACGCCGTGCAGGTGCATGGCGGCGAACACTTTCTCGAACGCAATGGTTTTCTGACCTGCGCGGCCTCGCCGATCTTTTCCGCCAACGGCGAATTGCTGGGCATTCTCGACATCTCGGGCGACAGCCGCAGCGGCCAATCGCACACGCTCGGACTGGTGAGCACCGCCGCGCGCATGATTGAAAACCGGCTGCTCGTGGCGACCTGCAAGCGCAGCATTCGCCTGCATCTGCACCCCCATCCCGAAGGCATCGGCAGCGTGGCCGAGGGCATCATTGCGGTGTCCGAAGACGGATGGATCACCGGTGCCAACCGCGCCGCGCTGGAGCAACTGGGCCTGCGTCTGGCGGACCTCGGTGCCCTGCAGCTCGACCAGGTGCTGAACGTGCGAATCGATGATCTGCTCTCGCACCACCGCCGCAGGGCGCTGCAGCCGCAAGCGCTGCGCCTGCAACCCCATGGCGCGCTGCTGTTTGCCCAGGTGCAGCTCGACAGCTCCGCATGGCCCGCCCCCACGAGCGTCCATGCCCACAAGCCACCGCCGTCCACATCGCCAACGCCGGCTCCGCAAGCAGTCGATGCACTCGCCCAACTCGACACCGGAGACGCCCGCTGGCGCAGCGCCGCCGACAAGGCAAGACGCGTGGCGGACAAGGCCATCGCACTGCTGATTCAAGGCGAATCCGGCGTAGGCAAAGACCTCTTCGCCCGCGCACTGCACGCCAGCGGCCCACGCCAAAACGGCCCCTTCGTCGCCATCAACTGCGGTGCCATTCCCGAAAATCTGATCGAAGCCGAACTCTTCGGCTATATCGCCGGAGCCTTCACCAGCGCACGCAAGGAAGGCAGCCTCGGCCGCCTGCGCGAGGCCCACGGCGGCACCCTGTTTCTCGACGAAATCGGCGACATGCCACTCGCCATGCAGACCCGGCTGCTGCGCGTATTGCAGGAACGCAGCGTGACACCCGTCGGTGCCGGCAAAGCGGTACCCGTCGACTTCGCACTCATCTGCGCCACCCACAGCCCGCTGCGCCTAGCCGCGGGTGAGGGGCGCTTTCGGCAAGATCTCTACTACCGCATCAACGGCCTGACACTCCAATTGCCGGCCCTGCGCGAACGCACGGATTTCCTGGAAATCACCGACCGCCTGCTCGCCGAAATGGCCCGCGAATCCGGCCGCACCAGACCGGTAGGCATCGCCCCCGAACTACTCTCGCGCCTGGCCACTCACGACTGGCCCGGCAACCTGCGCCAATACGCCAGCGCCCTGCGTACCGCCTGCGCGATGCTGGCGGATCAGGACGATCTCATTCAATGGGAACACCTTCCCGACGATCTGGTGGAGGCACTGGCTGCGCCTGCAGTTCAAGCGGCCTGTGAACCGGTGCAAGAGGCGACGCAGATGAGCCTGCAACAACTCTCCAGCGCTGCCATCGCGCAGGCCGTGGCGAACGCCAAAGGCAACCTCTCGCAAGCGGCGCGGCAGCTGGGGATCAGTCGGCAGACGCTGTATCGCAAGCTGGGGGCGCAGCAGCAGCAACAGCAACAAAAACAGCAGTTGCAGTAATCGGCGTCAGGCCTTCTTCTTCAAATACGGCACCAAATACCGCCCCGTATGACTCGCCGGATTCGCGGCCACGTCTTCCGGTGTCCCCACCGCAACCACCTGTCCGCCACCAGCACCGCCTTCCGGCCCCATGTCGATCACCCAGTCTGCGGTTTTGATCACGTCCAGGTTGTGCTCGATCACCACGATCGTATTGCCTGCGTCGCGCAGTTGCAGCAGCACCTTGAGCAGCAGGTCGATGTCGGCGAAGTGCAGGCCCGTGGTGGGTTCGTCCAGGATGTAGAGCGTGCGGCCGGTGTCGCGTTTGGAGAGTTCCTGCGCCAGCTTCACGCGCTGCGCTTCGCCGCCTGAGAGCGTGGTCGCGGCCTGGCCCAGGCGGATGTACGACAGGCCCACGTCCAGCAAGGTCTGCAGCTTGCGCGCAATGGTCGGCACGTCCTGGAAGAAGGCAGCGGCGTCCTCCACCGTCAGCTCCAAAATTTGGGCAATGTTCTTGCCCTTCCACAGCACTTCCAGCGTTTCGCGGTTGTAGCGCTGGC
>CALMCS010000271.1 GCA_937862875.1 uncultured Comamonadaceae bacterium | reverse complement strand
GAGTGGCCGGTGAGCGACTTGGTGGACGAGAACGGCGGCACCTTGTCGCCAAACACCTTGCGCATGGCGTGCAGCTCGGGCACATCGCCCACGGGCGTGGACGTGCCGTGCGTGTTGATGTAGTCGATCGGGCCTTCGAGGCCACCGATGGCTTGTTCCATGCAGGCTGCGGCACCCAGACCGGAAGGCGCGACCATGTCTTCGCCGTCCGAGGAGATACCAAAGCCCACGATCTCGGCCAGGATGTTTGCGCCGCGCGCCTGTGCGTGTTCCAGGCTTTCCAGCACCAGCGCACCGCCGCCGCCAGCGATCACGAAACCATCGCGATCGGTGTCGTACGGGCGCGAGGCCTTCGATGGATCGTCGTTGCGCTTGGCAGACATGGCACCCATGCCGTCAAACAACAGCGCGAGACCCCATGAGAGCTCTTCGCCGCCGCCGGCGAACATCACGTCTTGCATGCCCCAGGCGATCTGCTGGGCGGCTGCGCCGATGCAATGCGCCGATGTGCTGCAGGCCGAGGTGATCGAGTAGTTGATGCCCTTGATCTTGAAGTAGGTCGCCAGATTGGCCGACACCGTCGAGCCCATGCAGCGCGTGACCTGGTAAGGCCCCACGCGGCGGATGCCCTTGGTGCGCAGCGTGTCTGCGGCTTCGATCTGGTTGGCGGGCGAACCACCGCCCGAGCCCATGATCAGGCCGGTGCGCAGGTTGGAGATGTCTTCGGGCAGGAGGCCGGATTGCGCAATCGCATCCGACAGGGCCACGAAGGCGTACGCCGCAGCGCCGCCCATGAAGCGCAGCTGACGGCGGTCGATACGCTCTTCCAGATTGATCTCTGGAATGCCGGCCACCTGACTGCGCAGGCCCATTTCGGTGAATTCAGGCATGGCCTTGATACCCGAGCGGCTCGCGCGCAGCGACGCCTCCACGGTCTCAAGATCGTTACCAATGCACGAGACAATGCCCGCGCCCGTGATCACCACCCGCTTTTTCATGCTGCAGCCCCTTGGCCGTTACCTTCGCGCAAAAACAGACCAACGCGCAGGTCTTTGGCCACGTAGATTTCCTTGCCGTCGGCGAGCAGACGTGCGTCGCCGATCGCCATATTGAGCTTGCGTTTGATGACACGCGTAATGTCAATTTCGTAAGTCACCAATTTCACGTCGGGTCCGACTTCGCCGGTGAACTTGACTTCACCCGCGCCCAGGGCACGGCCACGGCCTGGCAAACGCAGCCAGGTCAGGTAGAAACCGATGAGTTGCCACATGGCGTCGAGGCCCAGGCAACCGGGCATGACCGGATCGCCGCGGAAGTGGCAGTCAAAAAACCACAGATCGGGCTTGACGTCCAGCTCTGCAACAATTTTCCCCAGCCCGTTCGCGCCACCATCGCTGTCGATGTGGGTGATGCGATCAAACATGAGCATGGGCGGCAGTGGCAGACGGCCGCTGTCCGGCGTGAACAATTTGCCCTCACCTGAGGCGATCAGTTGCTCATAGGAAAAAGATTCAGCCATTGTCAGTCATTCTCCAGACGGCAGCACGCCGTCATCGTGGGGCTGCCGAAATTGCGTCCAGCAGCATACATTCTTGCAAAAGGGCATCATTATCAAGGCTTGCGTTAGTCCAACTGCAGCAAGGGGCCAAGAAATAAAGCCAAATTCACTGTTGATCGATGATTTTGGTCAATGCACAACCTCTATTAGGCACGACCGCGTCGCAGGTAAGCGACCCCAACCGCCAGCAATCCGAGCCCCCAAAGAGGCCATAAACCGAATCGGCTGACCCACCAAGCATAAGGGGTTACGGAGCCCGTTCGGCCCTGAACCTCTGCCAACAGCACTCCGCGCTGGTCTCCAGGCAGGGAAAACGTCACTTCGCCGCGGTGGTTGATGACCGCCGTAGCCCCGGTATTGGTGGCCCGAACCATCGGACGCTCGAATTCCAAAGTGCGCAAGCGGCTGATCGCCAAATGTTGATCGATCGCGAGCGAATCGCCAAACCAACCTATATTGCTCAAGTTCACCATCATCGTCGGTGCTTCGGCCGGATTCTCGAACCGAACGCCCAGCTCCTCGCCGAACAAATCCTCGTAGCAAATATTCGGCGCAATCCGTTCGCCCTGGAACGCAAGCGACGGCTGGCCCACATGGCCACGATTGAAGTCGCCCAGCGGAATGTTCATCATCTCCGTGAACCAGCGGAAAAATGGCGGAATGAATTCACCGAACGGCACGAGGTGGTGCTTGTCGTACTGATAAACCTGTTTTTGCCCGGGTACAAAGCCGAGCGCGGAATTGGTATAGCCCTCGGTGAAATTCCCGAGCGGAATCCCCACCAGCAGCGCCTGCTTGCCGTCTTTCTGCGTGTAGCGGCTGGTGATTTCTTCCAGATAGCCCGTCGGCAGCTGCTTGGGAAGCAACGGAATGGCCGTCTCGGGCGCTACCACCAGCGATGCGGTGGCTTCGCGCAGGCGCTCCGAATACCAATCCAGCGCCAGCGGAATACCGCTGCCGGGCATGAATTTTTCATCCTGCGGAATGTGGCCCTGCAGCAAGGCCAAGCTCATCGGCGCGGAGGTGCTGGTCGCATCGGCGGCCAACAGCGCTTGCTGGCGCTGCCAGAACAGACCCGCCACCACCACGACCAAGCCCACGACACCGACCCACCAGACCGGACGCCGCGCATCAGCCCTCTGCCACAGGGCGACAGCCGCCGCCAGGAACGCGGCCACGAAACCGATACCGTAGACACCCACGCTGCGCGCGAGCACCGAGAGCGGACCCTCCACGTGGGCATAGCCACCGGCACCCCACGGGAAGCCGGTCCACCACTGACCTCGCGCCAGCTCGGCCAGCATCCAGAGTGCGGCAAACAGCGCGGCCGCCCACCATCGGTTGCTGGGTTGTACTTTTCTGAAAACCCAAACGGCGAATCCGTAATAGCCGCCCAGAAATGCGGCCAGCCCCAGAATCGCCAAGGCCGTCACGGGCGCAGCCAGTCCGCCGTAGGTGTGCATGGAGATGTACAGCCACCAGAACGTGGCGCACAGCCACGACGTGGCGAACAGCCAGGCCAGCAGACCGGCGCGGCGCGGCGTTGCGGCCTTGAGCACCGCCCAGGCCAGCACCACCATCGACAGCAGTTGCAGCCACCACAGCGGCTCACCACCCCACGGCCACGCGAGCGAAAACGCCTGTGCCACACCGGCGACGAGCATCAATGGCCAGAGCCACCACGCCTTGCCAGCACGCGCCTGATGTTCAGGTCCGATTGCCATCATCACCGTTGTGTATTTTTAAGAATCATCCGAGCCTGAGCCGTTTGGCGCAGGCGACACCTTGAACCAGCGCACCGCTCCGCCCTTGGTGTGCAGCACCAGAAAGCGCAGGCCACCGAGGTCAAAGTGCTCGCCCTTGACGGGAACGCGGCCAATCTCGTGCGCGATCAGCCCGCCGATGGTGTCGAAGGACTCATCGGGATCGGAGCTGCGCAGCTTCACCTCGAAGGTCTCGGCCACGCGGTCGACGGGTGTGTCACCGCTCACGCGGTAGGTTTGATCGGCGAGGCCGAAGATATCGCCCTCTTCCTCGGGCAGATCGAATTCGTCCTCGATTTCGCCGACGATTTCCTCGATCACGTCCTCAAACGTGACCAGGCCAGCGATTCGGCCGAACTCGTCGATCACGATCGCCATGTGGCTGCGCGAGCTGCGGAACTCGCGCACCAGGTCGTTCAGGCTTTTGCTTTCCGGCACGAACAGCGCGGGGCGCACCATGGTGCGGATATTGAGACTCGGGGACCGCGAGAGTTTCAGCAGGTCCTTGGCCAAGAGCACGCCAATGATGTTGTCGCGCTCGCCCTGAAACACCGGGAAGCGCGAATGCGCCGTGCGGATCACCTGCAGAATCTGCTCGTCGATGGGCGATTCGATGTCCAGCAGATCCATGCGCCGCGTGGGCACCATCACGTCGCCCGCCGTCATTTCGGCCATGCGCAGCACGCGCTCCAGAAGCACCCGGGTATCGGCGTTGATGACGTCGTCGTCCTCAGCCTCCGCCATGGCGGCTACCAGTTCCTCGGTGGAATTGGGTCCCGGGTTGATGAATTGGAGTACGCGTTGCAGGAGGGTGCGCTTGTCTTCCTTGTCGGAATGGCGCGCCGAATGCGGGTCTGACACGGTCTTTGAGGCAGGACGTGCTGTTGTGGATGACCCGCTAGGATAGCGGATTACGCGATTTCGCCTGATGACAGGGTCGTGAGCGACCCCGTTTCACTCCAGGCAAACCCACGCAGCCGATCACTCGGCGGCTTTGTGGCGGCCTTCGCGCACGTCCTTGCGAACTTCCTGGACGCTGCCCAGAAAATCCCAGAATTGCTTGGCCTGCTTCTTGAATTGGTAGTCCAGTTCGCCAAACTGCACGGCCACGAGCTTGCTCATGTGGGTGTCGAAGCTGGCGGGTGGCAGTTCGAGATAGGCTTCCGACTCGGAACCGTCACGGTGCACGGTGGCACCGGCGTTGCGGGCGATTTTCAGCATCGCGGTGTTTTCGGACAGCGCGTGGATGAACATCATCGTCACACCACGGCTGCGCGCCAACATCACGGCGCGGTCGAACAGCTGCGCACCATAGCCGCGGCCGCGGGCCTTGGTCAGCACGGAGACGCCAAACTCGGCACAGCTCTTGAACTCATCCTGCGGCGCGTAGGCCACGTGGGCCATGGCGATCAGCTCCAACCGGCGGTTGAAGATGCCAATGACCTGGTCACGATCAAAATCGATTTGATCGGCGTAACGGCTCACCTGCGAATCGCTGGCGGGGTAGCCAAAGCGCAGGTAACGGTCCTCGGGACTCAGACTCAGCAGGTGCGCGGCAATGCGCTCGCGGTGCTGGGCACCCAGCGAGCGAATAGGCACTGAAGCAGTAACCATTTTTGTTGCACCTCGTTGCTGCGGCGGCGTCGGTTGTTCATCGGCAGGGCCCGCGCCCCATATGCGCCGACCCATATCCCAGGAAGCGAGCAGCCAGTCTTTCGTCAATAGCATGATGCCGCGATTCTAGGGTTATCCCTAGGAACGCGCAGCGGTTAATGCTGCAATGCAACACAAACTTTGGGGATGTTCACAATTACCAACAATTGTAATGAATGGCTCTCACACCCACCGTGGTTAAGTTGCTATAAAAATAAGCACCTTCGAGGCTTTCCGGCTCTTGGGTTTTGTATCCCAACGCGATCACCGAAGTGAGCAGAGCTTTGTAACTGGGCCCCCGAATGACGAGATAGGGTCCTAGGCTAGGCGTCGATGGCGAAGA
>CALMCS010000270.1 GCA_937862875.1 uncultured Comamonadaceae bacterium | reverse complement strand
CGGCGGCGTCAAGCCTGAGCAGTCAGGCCAATACCTTGATGCAGCTGGTGTCGACATTCAAGCTGGACAGTGACAGCGGCGTGGAATCGGCCACCGACGTGGCGCAGATTCACTTCAGGTCGCGCACCAGAGTGGTTTCCAACGTATAGCGCTCGCCTGCGTAGTACGAGCGGGTGACCAGCACAATCGCCTTGGCGGCATCGCGATATCTGCGCACCACCTTGAGTCCCGGGCCTTCGTGTTGCATGGCCAATCGCTGCGCCACGGACTCGGGAACAGAGCAAGAGGACACCGCCTGTTCGATCACGCTCACCCGGCGTCCGTAATGCTGCTCGAGCAAATCGCACAGCAACTTGTCGGGATGAGCGCGCGCATAGCTTGAGATTTCCGCGTAATGCGGATCGACGAACGCATCCGTCCATGCCAGCGGAATGCGCGCCTCGGCCTCCCGGCGCTCCATGCTGATGTGCATCCAGCGCGAACCGGGCGCGCAGCCCAGCTCTCGCGCCACGTCCTTGTCCATCACCATTTCGTGGCTGTCCACGACCTGGCGCTTTGCGGCGCTGGCAAAACTCACCAGATCATCGAGTGTGGTGAGGGACTGCGTGAACGCCTGCGCCGAAGGTTGCGCGATCACCTGCGTGCCGCGATTGCGTTTGCGCGAGACCAGCCCCATGTCTTCCAACTGCTTCAGAGCGGTGCGAATCGTGTTGCGGCTGGTTCCGTATTGCTCCATGAGCAACAGCTCCGAGGGCAACACCGCGCCTTCGGGCCAGTGGCCCGACCGGATCTTGCCGATCAAATCTTCTGCGACGCGTTGGTAGAGGGTGATAGTCATTCAGATGGGTAATGAGGGTGCGAGGCAAGTGTAGCAACTGCCCGAAACAAAAAAGGCGTTGGACGATTGACAAGCCAAAGTTTCAAAATCAGAATATGTACCAACATATAAATTTATGAGACATATTGGATTTCGCCATGCCAGATGTTCTGTCTTCACGCCCCCCGCACACCCTGTTGGACAAGGTATGGAACGCGCATGTCGTCGGCACCGCCAGCGACGGAAGCACCCTGCTCTACATCGACCGCCACTTTCTGCACGAGGTCACCAGCCCCCAGGCATTCGCGGGCCTGGAGCAAGCGGGTCTCGAGCCCTGGCGGCCAGCGGCCAATCTGGCGACGCCGGATCACAACGTTCCCACCTCGGACCGCAGCGCAGTCGTCAAAGACCCGTTCGCCCGCGAGCAGATCGTGCGGCTGACGCGCAACTGCAATGCATTCGGCATCCCCCTGCTCCCCATGAACGATGTGCGCCAGGGCATCGTTCACGTCGTGGGCCCCGAGCTGGGCGCCACGCTGCCCGGCAGTTCCATCGTCTGCGGGGACAGCCACACCAGCACGCACGGCGCGTTTGCAGCCATCGCGCACGGCATCGGTACGTCGGAGATCGAACATGTGCTCGCCACCCAAACGCTGCGCACTCGCAAGCCACGCTGCATGCGCGTGCGCTACACCGGGCAACTGCCAACGGGCACCAGTGCCAAGGACATGGCGCTGGCGTTGATACGGCAAATCGGCGCGGCCGGTGCCACGGGTTACGCGATGGAACATATGGGCCCCGCGGTGCACGCGCTGTCGATGGAAGAGCGCATGACGCTGTGCAATCTCTCCATCGAAGCGGGCGCGCGCTGCGCCATGATTGCGGTGGACGATGTCACGCTCGACTATCTGCGCGGTCGGCCCATGGCCCCTCAGGGCGCCATGTGGGATGCGGCGCAAGCGCATTGGCGCACCCTGCAATCGGACGAAGATGCGATCTTCGATGCCGACGTCGTGGTCGACTTGTACGCGCTCAAGCCCATGGTCACCTGGGGCACATCGCCAGACATGGCGGTGCCCATTGATTCGCGGGTCCCCGATCCAGCGGCCGAACCCGACACCATCAAGCGCGCCGGCTTGGAACGCGCTCTGCACTACATGGGCCTTGCGCCGGGCATGCGGATCACCGACATCGCGCCCGACACCATCTTCATCGGCTCCTGCACCAACTCCCGCATCGAAGACCTGCGCATCGCCGCCGAGATCCTGCGCGGACGCCGTATCGCCCCCAGCATTCGCCGCGCGCTGGTCGTGCCGGGCTCGGGTCTGGTCAAGCGGCAGGCCGAAGCGGAAGGTCTCGACCAAATCTTTCTCGATGCCGGATTCGAGTGGCGCGAAGCCGGTTGCTCGATGTGCGTGGGCATGAATCCAGACCAACTCTCGCCCGGTGATCGCTGCGCCTCCACCTCCAACCGCAACTTTGAAGACCGACAGGGCGTGGGCGGCCGCACCCATCTGGTGAGTCCGGCCATGGCCGCCGCGGCAGCCATTGCAGGCCACTTCGTCGATTCACGCAGCGCCTTCCCGCACTGAAGCAACAGACATCCCCCACCCCCAAAAAGAACCCCAAACCACACAAGGATCCACATGCGTATTGTCGATATTCGAGAGTTGTCGGTGCCCCTGGAAGGCGAAATCTCCAACGCCCTCGTCAATTTTTCATCCCACACCGTGTCTCTCGTTGCCGTCGTGACCGACGTGATCCGCAACGGAAAGCCCGTCACCGGAGTGGCCTTCAACTCGATCGGCCGCTTCGCCCAGGGGGGACTGCTGCGAGAACGCTTCATCCCGCGTGTGCTCGCCGCGCAGGCGCAGACGCTGCTGGCACCCGACGGCGAAAGCTTCAGCGCACACGCCGTTCTGCGCGCCGCCATGGCCAACGAAAAGCCCGGCGGACATGGCGACCGCGCGGCGGCGGTGGGCGCATTGGAACTCGCCATCTGGGACTTGAACGCCAAGCTCGCCCACGAGCCCGCCTATGCCACCATTTCCCGCGCCGCAGGGCGCGCGCCATCACAGGCTCCCATTCCCGTCTATGCGGCTGGCGGCTACTACTACCCCGGCAACTCCGGCGACTCGCGTACGCGATTGCGCAACGAACTGATGCAGTACCGCGATCTCGGCTTCAACGCCTTCAAGATCAAGATTGGCGGCGCAAGCCTGGACGAAGATCTGGAGCGCATCCAGCTGGCGTCCGAGCTGGCTGGAGGCGGTCAGAATCTGGCGGTCGACGCCAATGGCCGCTTCGATCTGCCAACCGCACTACAGTACGCGGAGGCGATTGCACCGCTGAATTTGCGCTGGTACGAAGAAGTCGGTGACCCGCTCGACTACGCCTTGAACGCAGAACTGACCCGCCTCTACAAGGGTGCCATCGCTACCGGCGAAAACCTGTTCTCGACCATAGACGCCGTCAACCTGATGCGCTTCGGCGGCATGCGTGCAGGGCTCGATATCTTTCAAATGGACGCGGGCTTGTGCTACGGCCTCACCGACTACATGCTCACCATGAACGCGCTCGAAGCCAACGGTTTCTCACGCCAGCAGGTATACCCCCACGGTGGTCACCTCATCAATCTGCATATCGTTGCAGGCCTGGGGTTGGGGGGTTGCGAGGTCTACCCGGGAGTCTTCCAGCCGTTTGGCGGCTACTCGGAAAACTGCATGGTGGCCGACGGCTTTGCGCGCCCCACCGAGGCTCCTGGTTTCGGCCTGGAAGAAAAGCCGGGACTCGGAGATGTCGTGCGTCGCCTCACCGGACTTTGACAGGAGCAACGAACATGAAAATCGCAATTGTCGGTTGTGGCGCAATGGGCTCGGTATACGCCGCACTGCTGGCGTCCTCCGGTCAGGACGTAGTTGTGGTGGACCGCTGGGCTGCGCACATCGATGCCATCAACAGCAACGGCCTGCATCTGGAGGGGCCGCAGGGAACCAAGCGGGCCAAGGTCCGCGGATTCCTGCAGGCCCCCGCGGAAACCGTGGATCTGGTGGTACTGGCCGTGAAGGCCTCGGACGTACACACCGGCGCGACCCAGGCCTTGCCGATGATCGGCCCGCACACCGTGGTGCTGACCATTCAGAACGGACTGGGTGCGGCCGATACCGTGGCGCAGGTCGTCGGCGCTGAGCGCCTTGCCGTAGGCATCGCCAGCGGCTTTGGCGCGTCGCTCAAGGGACCGGGGCACGCGTTTCACAACGCCATGCAGGCGATGCGCTTCGGCGCGTTTGAATCGCTGGCCTTCGAACGCGTTCAGGCCGTTGCCGAGGCCTGGAAGGCGGCCGGGTTCGATGCCCAGGCGGTGCAGGACATCCACGCCATGCAGTGGGAAAAACTGATCTGCAACGTAGCCTACAGCGCGCCCTGCGCGTTGACGGGAATGACGGTGGGCGAGGTCATGAACGACGCCGACATGGGCCCCGTAAGCCGCGCCGCGGCCACCGAGGCCTGGAATGTCGCCAAGGCGTTGGGCGTCAAGATCGAGGTCGATGACCCGGTGGCACTGGTGCAGCAATTTGGCCAGCGCATGCCCAACGCGAAGCCATCCGCATTGCAGGACCACGAAGCCAAACGCGTCAGCGAGATCGACGTCATCAACGGCGCGGTGCCGCGCTACGGCGCACGCGTCGGTGTTGCAACGCCGGTCAACAGCACGCTGGTGAGCTTGGTCAAAGCCCGCGAGCGCCAGTGGAAGGCCGCGTGACGCCATGCAAGCCTTCACCACCCACCGGGGCATCGTCGTGCCCATGGATCGCGCCAACGTCGACACGGATGCCATATTGCCCAAGCAGTTCATGAAGTCGATCGAGCGCACGGGCTTTGGCCCGCACCTCTTCGACGGCCTGCGCTATGTCGACCTGGGCGAGCCCGGCATGGATTTGCAGACGCGACGCCCGAATCCAGACTTTGTACTGAACCTGCCGCGCTACGCCGCCGCATCGGTCTTGCTCGCGCGCCGCAACTTCGGCTGCGGCTCCAGCCGCGAACATGCGCCGTGGGCGTTGTGGGGATACGGCATCCGCGTGTTGATTGCTCCCAGCTTCGCCGACATCTTTTCGCAGAACTGCGTCAAGAACGGACTGCTGGCCGTCGAGCTGCCCGAAAGCACGGTGGACCGCCTGTTCGACGAGGTCGCCGCGCAGCCCGGATACCAGCTCGAGGCCGACCTGAACGCCCAGGTGATCACCACCCCCTCCGGCGAAACGATTCCCTTTGCGATGGACCCGGCGCGCCGCGAAACACTGCTCGATGGGCTGGATGAAATCGGGCAAACCTTGAAGCAAAAAGACCTGATCCGCGCATTCGAAGACCAACACCAAAAGGCCTACCCGTGGTTGTTCGAGAACCGATTTTCTGCCACCGAACCCGGGTGACCCACAGCATGCTCCAACTCACCGAATTGGATATTCATGGCGGTCAGGAGGCGGCCTTCGAGACCACCTT
>CALMCS010000269.1 GCA_937862875.1 uncultured Comamonadaceae bacterium | reverse complement strand
CAACCCGTAGCGCCGCTGCGTCTCGCGCAAACGATCGAAAGTGTTTATTTCGGCAGCCGTGAACACGGTTTGCACGGCCGCGAAGCCGAAGCCCTGACCGGACAGTCCTTCAACCATCGCCTTGAGGGTCGGAAATCCGTGGCTGTGACCACCCGGACACCCGTGCTGGAAGCAAAAGATCACCTTGAAGTCGTCTCCGAGATCGGCCAACTCGAGTGGCCGGCTCGGGTTGCCATGCGCGTCGATCCACTGCGGCACTCGCAACTGCGGGGTGTTGAGGTGGACTTGGTCGTTCGTCATGGATTCCTTGAGTGAGAGTACGGTCCCTGATCGCACTGGATGAACGGGGCGAGCGCTCAAGCGCCTTTGGCCACGCGCTTGACCAGCTTTCACTGCGGGCGCGGGAAGTGACAGGTGTACTCGAACCCTGTGCACCACGTCCTGCAGGCCTTAGAAGCAACTTCGGGCGAGGATGGCAGTTTCTGTCGAGCTTATGTTGCGACTCCTTGTGGCCCAGACCATGCAATCGAATTCGCACGCCGGACTGGGTTATCCAACCCGTGCCGCTGCAGGCGACGCAATGGCGTTGCACAGGCAGTATCCTTTGGATCTCGCTCATTTGAACCGAAGGCCGGCGCGACAAGACGCCGGTGCGTCTTGATAAATACTCCGTGCGTCTGATTTTTTCTTCGTTGCCATGCTGAAGCTGGAGCAACCCGGGCTTGAGGGCTGCTTCGCGACCAACCCGCTATGAACGCGGGCGCTGCTCGTCCATTAGTGGCTAAGCAAGGTGTGTGACTCAGGGCGACGGGTTCGGCCACGCAGAGCGCCCCGAAGCTCAGGACGATAGGCGCTAAATGTCGGACTATCGGTAGCGCCAGCACCCCTACAGTTGATGATCAACGCATGCCATGGCGAATGGATCCATCGATGATCGTGTAGATACCGGCTTCCCCGGCTCGTGAGTCTGCGCGATCTTGGTTCACCATGTCCCGCTACCTCCCGCGCGGTCAAACAAGGCGGTATCCAGCGCGGCGGGTAAGGTGCAGGCTCCTCAGTGGCACAACGGACCAATTTGCCGCGCAATTTTGAGCAAAGAGCGTTAGCCTTGCTCTAAACAACATGATGCAGGAGTCTTCAACATGGTCACACGCAAATTCATCGGGCGACGGCCCACTGCAGCCACTGCCGACCGCCTGCCGCCAGGGCAGTTCAAGACAGATGGTTTTCCTGTGCTCTCGAAAGGACCGACGCCTCGTATCGACATGGCCGCTTGGCGGTTCACTCTGAGCAACGGTCCTCGACCCGTGAAAAGCTGGAGCTGGGACGAGTTCATGGCGCTGCCGCGCACCGTGTGGCAGGGCGACATCCACTGCGTCACGACGTGGTCCAAGTTCGACACGCGCTGGGAAGGCGTGACCATCGACGACCTACTGGCAGACGCCGGCCTAGCGGCTCCCACACCCTGGCTGCTGGCGCTGTCGCTAGACGATTACGACACCAACGTGCCTGTTGCCGATTTGCTCAGCGGCCGCGCCATGGTCGCCACGCATTATGAAGGCGAGCCGTTGGCGCCTGAGCACGGCGGTCCGGCCCGCTTGCTGGTACCGCACCTGTACTTCTGGAAGAGCGCGAAGTGGATCAAAGGGCTCAAGTTCACCGCGCGCGACGAAGCCGGGTTCTGGGAGCTACGTGGCTATCACATGTACGGCGACCCCTGGCGGCAGCAACGTTATTCGAGCGATCGTTGATGACGACCGGTGAGCAAAACGGCCCGTGGCGCGACGTCAAAATCGAGCGCATTGAGCAACTCACGCCGCGCATCAAGAGCTTATTTCTCGAACTGCCCGCATTGGCTTCTCACCGTGCGGGTCAACACGTCAATGTGCGGCTGACTGCTCCCGATGGTTATGCCGCGCAACGCAGCTATTCCATTGCATCGGTGCCTGGCGCCGATACCGTCGAGCTCATCATCGAGAAGCTCGACGATGGTGAGGTGTCGCCTTTTTTCCATGACATCGCTGAGGCGGGAGAAAGTATCGAAGTGCGTGGGCCGCTCGGTGGGCACTTCGTCTGGGGGCCGGCCGATGGCGGGCCGCTGTTGTTGATCGCGGGCGGTTCCGGCATCGCGCCGTTGATGGCGATGGTGCGCGCGTGGGCCGCGGACCTCACAGCGGGAATGGCGCAGGCAGGCGCCACGGCCGAACTGCAGCCGATGTCTATGCACGTGCTGTTGGTCTGCTCCGCACGCACCCCGGCCGACCTACCCTTCCGTGCCGAGTTGCTCGCACTCGAAGCAGCTCGGCCCGAATTCACCTTCATCGCAGTGACCACGCGCGAGCCACCACCTCGGCCGACCGACCTGGGCCGACGGCTCGATGCTGCTGCCATCGCCAGCGTGCTCGGCCGCTGGGGTCACGCGCCTCGTCACGTTTTCGTGTGTGGCGCCAATCGGTTCGTCGAAGCCGTGGCTAACGGACTGATTGATGCCGGCATACCAGCAGCTCATATAAAAACTGAGCGGTACGGCGGCGCATAAAGTTCGGGCTACGTCCGCGAGCAATGCGAGGCCCTTGCTCGACGCTCCCGGTGCTCTTGCGCGCGACGATCGGCCCGGAGGGGTGTATTGCCGTGCGCGGATCAGAAGATGCGCTGCCCTTATTTCTCCCGGCTGTCTCGCATCCCCGCAGCCCGATTGAACACAAGCGTGCCATCGTCGGCTGCTTTTGCATCCACTACGAAGTACCCGTGCCGCTCAAACTGGAACGCAGCACCGCCAAACTTCGCTACGGCCAATGACGGCTCTGCGAAGGCCGCGCATGTCACCAGGCTCTCCCTGTTCAGCTCGTCCAGCATTTCCCCGCTGCCCGGCTGTGGTGTGGCAAACAGCCGTTCATACAAGCGCACCTCGACCGGCACCGCATCGGCAACCGCGACCCAGGTGATGTTGCCCTTCACCTTTACCGCATCCGCGCCGGGCGTGCCGCTCTTGGTATCGGGCACCAGCGTGGCCAGCACTTCGACCAGCTTGCCGCCGGCGTCGCGCGTGGCACCCGTGCATACGATGGTGTGGCCGTATTTCAGGCGCACCTTGTTGCCTGGGAACAAGCGGAAGAAGCCCTTGGGTTGCACGTCCTCGTAGTCGGTACGTTCGATCCACACTTCGCGGCCGATCTTGAAGCGTCGTAGGCCGCCTTCGGGGTCGCGCGGGTTCACAGGAGCGGTGCAGTCGTCCAGCAAAGCGTCGCTGCCCATCAACTCGGCCCAGTTGGTGATGACGAGCTTCACCGGGTCGAGCACGGCCATTGCGCGCGTGGCAATGGGGTCGAGCGTGTCGCGGAGCGCCGCTTCTAGGCTCGCGTAGTCAATCCAGCCGCCGGACTTGGTCACGCCGCTGCGTTCGCAGAAGAGCCTGAGCGCTTCGGGCGTGTAGCCGCGGCGGCGGAGGCCCGCGATGGTGGGCATTCGCGGGTCATCCCAGCCATCGACGTGCCCGACTTCGACCAGTTGGC
>CALMCS010000268.1 GCA_937862875.1 uncultured Comamonadaceae bacterium | reverse complement strand
AGCTGGGGGTTCCCCTGCAGGGGGAGGTTGGGCGCGGCATGGGTTCCAGCACCGGGGAAGCCGAATCCCTTGGGCGCTTCGGCGATGGTGTAGTGGAGGGGTACCGGGTACTGAACGGTGCCCTGCGAAACTCCAGCCGCGCAGGCCGACAACCGCTCCTCCATCGCGTGAACGGCCCAGGCGAACGCGGCGGGGTCGGTGCCGTCGATCTCCATCGGGTCGAAGCCGTTCAGCCGCAGATGCTGGTGGAACCATTCTCGGCCCCCCTGCTGCTGCATGGTGCTGCGCTGTTCGATGCGGCGACCGTTGAGGATCATGAACGGTGCCACGAAGCCGCTGTCTTCTGCCCGCCACCAGCGCGGCGCCCAGTCACTGCCACGCTGCTCCTCGAAAGCGCCGTCGCTGAGGAACACCACCAGCCGCTCGCCGGGCAAGGGCATGTGCACGTACTGCAGTTCGGCAAAGCCGAGATAGCCGCCCTCGGACAGACCGCCTGCCGTATTCGGGCCGACGTGGCTGCCCAGCGGCGAGGCGGGACGCCCCTGTGCGTCGATCGCGTAGCTATCGAAATCCCGGGCAAAGCGCGTGAGGCCGCTTTCGCTGCGGTCGTATCTCTCGGCGTGGCGCGGCGTCATGTTGCCCACCAGAAGGTTGCAGGCATCGATGCCCGCGACGCAATGGCCCTGGCCCATCAACCAGCCACGCGTCAACCCACTGAGCGCGTTCGCGGCCAGGTAGCCGACATAGGCCGGCACGATGTTCAGCGCCCCACCGGTATGCCCCTCCGGCGTCTCCTTGAAATCCTCGGCTCTCATCTCCCGGCCATCGGGATAGACCCGGTCGGCATAGGTCATGTGAACCGTCAACCACATGCCTGCCACGGCCAGGCGGTCCGCCGACCAGAGCGTGCGATACACCGCGGTTGTGTCGCTCGCCTTGCCTTCGGCAACCAGCACCTGTGCGAGATCGTGGACTCGCAGTTGCGTGAGATCGTTGTGGGTGATGGGGCCGTGGCCGCGCGCCCAGCGGGCGAACTCGGGATCAGACTCGCGGAACACGCGGACGCGCTCGGCGACCCAGGGAAGCTCGTGGTTCATGTGGAAAGTCCTTGAGAGCCGGCACGCAGGTAAGCGCGACGGCGCGATTGGGAAGGCTGGCGTCTGTGATCGTCTTTCGCGCGCCAGCGGCACGGCCATCTAGCGTTCATGGCTGTGTTATCCATAAAGATCAGAGCGGGTCAAGGGCACGGGCCAGCTTCCGCCGTCGCGTTTGGACGCGACGATCTGGTAGATCCCAGTCCCCCCGGCCTCGAATTCCAGTGCACACGCCGCCATGTACAAGCGCCAGATGCGGAAGGTCACCTCATCGACCTCCCGCAAGGCCTCCTCCCGGCGCGCTTCGAGTCGCTGGACCCAATGACGCAAGGTCAGCGCGTAGTGGGGTCGAAGACCTTCGACGTCATGGATCTCGAAGCCGGAGCGCTCCATCCCTAGCTGGATATTGCTGACGCAGTCCAATTCGCCGTCGGGGAAGACGTAGCGGTTGATGAACTCGGTCGCGACGGTTCGGTTCCAGCCCTCCTCGTCATGGGTGATCCCATGGTTGAGGAAGAGTCCTCCTGGCCGCAAAACCCGCTGGACCACGGCGTAGTAGGCCGCTAGGTTCGCGAGTCCCACGTGCTCGAACATGCCAATGCT
>CALMCS010000267.1 GCA_937862875.1 uncultured Comamonadaceae bacterium | reverse complement strand
CGCTGGGCGACTTCCGCCAGACCAATATCGGCGGCAGCTACGACTTCGGCGTGGTCGAAGTGATGGCGCTGTGGGGTGAGAACAAGATCGGCGACAGCAAGACGCGCTCGCAGTCCATCGGCGTGCAGGCGCCCGTGGGCAAGGCCGGCGAAATCCGCGCGACCATCGGCACGGTGAACGCCACCAACATCGGCAACGATGCGAGCCACTTCGCGGTGGGCTACGTGCACAAGCTGTCCAAACGCACGGTGTTGTACACCACCTATGGCCGCGTGAAGAACAAGGGCAACGGTACGGCCTTCGCCGTGGCGGACGGCATCGGCGCGACCAGCCCAGGCGGCTCCAGCTCCGGTATCCAGTTCGGTATTCGCCACAATTTCTGATCTGGCTCGCCACTATGGCGAAAGCGGGGATGGTCTAAACGCCATCCTGAGCGGTGCAGCCTTTCTGGTGGGGGCGCTGCACCGTTTTTTTTTTGCTGCCGGTGCACCACGATCTCAATGGTTTCGTGCTGCACGTACGGCGGAATGCTCTACTTTTAATAGCGCATGGCGCCCATCTATATGGGCTGGATCCCGATTTTTCTTGAACTGCGGCGCACCAGGCCATGGTGTATCCACTCCGTGCGCTGGGGGCGCGTCTGCCTCCGGAGGACGGCGCGCAGCGACGCATACCCCATTGCGTTCAATCCATTGGAAACCGTTCGCACGGGGCTTGCCTGTCCTGAGCTTGCCGAAGGGGCATCGGCGCAACACCCGATAAACCGGTCTCGCCGGGCATTACCTCCGGCGCCCAGAGGCCTGCCCTGGGCTTGTCGGTACTACCCAGCGATCCTCGGTTTTCGGTCGTTTCGCTTCGATGCCTTCTGCCGCGCAGACTCCTGGTGTTTTCCCTGAGTTGAAGGACAGCCGTTTGACAGGCAGTGCGCGCATCATCAAGCGGTTCGCCAACACTCAAAGGAGACAAACGATGCGTCGCGATACCTTCCTCAAGTCCCTCGCCGCTCTCGCGGCCGCAGGTACTTTGCCCCTGTCGGCCCAGGCCGCCAGCGCCATCAAGATGATGATTCCAGCCAACCCCGGTGGCGGCTGGGATTCGACCGGCCGTGCGCTGGGCAAGGCGCTGCTGGACTCGGGCGCAGCAGCATCGGTCAGCTACGACAACAAGGGCGGCGCCGCTGGCGCCATTGGCCTGGCGCAGTTCGTCAATTCCAGCAAGGGCGACCCCAATGCCCTGATGGTGATGGGTGCCGTCATGCTGGGCGGCATCATCACCGGCAAGCCGCCGGTGAACCTGTCGCAGGCCACGC
>CALMCS010000266.1 GCA_937862875.1 uncultured Comamonadaceae bacterium | reverse complement strand
GCCACATGCTGGCGTATTCGGCCAGGAAGAAGACTGCGAAGCCCATGCCCGAGTATTCGACCATGTGACCGGCCACGATTTCCGCTTCGCCTTCGACCACGTCAAACGGGTGACGGTTGGTTTCGGCAACGGAGGAGATCAGGTAGACGATGAAGATCGGGAACAGTGGCAGCCAGTTCCACGACAGAACACCAGCGCCCATGGCCGCGAATGTACCGTGGCTTTGACCTGCGACGATCTCGGTCAGGTTCATCGAACCGGAGACCATGATCACCACCAGGAAACAGAAGCCCATCGCGATTTCGTAGGAAACCATCTGAGCCGATGCACGCAGCGCGCCGAGGAAAGCGTACTTGGAGTTCGATGCCCAACCGGCGATGATCACGCCGTAGACTTCGATCGAAGTGATCGCCATGATCAGCAGCAGGCCTGCATTCACGTTGGCCAGAGCGACATCGGGAGCGAAGGGAATCGCAACCCATGCGGCCAGCGCCGGCATGATCGCCATCAGTGGACCCAGATAGAACAGGCCCTTGGCGGCAGCGGTAGGCTGAATCAGCTCCTTGGTCATCAACTTCAGGCCGTCGGCCAGAGGTTGCAGCAGACCGAAGGGACCGACGCGGTTGGGACCGTGGCGAACTTGCATGAAGCCGAGCAGCTTGCGCTCCCACAGCGTCAGGTAAGCCACAGCGCCCATCAGCGGAGCGACGATGCAGACGATCTTGAGAAGAATCCAGAGGACCGGCCAGACCACGGTGGTCCACCAGCCTGCCTGGATGGCATTCAGGCCGCCGTTGTAGATCGCGTCAATCATCGGGCGGCTCCTTTCAATGCTGCGCGTGCATCAGCAGTCATTTGCAGCGAAGGCGCGCGGCGCACCAGGCTGTCCAGTTGGTAGATGCTTGCGACGCAAGGCTCGGCGGCGTCCACCTTGGCGGCTTGCAATGGCGCGGATGTGACATTGCTCAGCAGCGCGGCAGGAACCTCGTTCACGTCGCCAGCTTGTGCGCCGGTGATGCGAGCGAGCACGTCCTGCGACGTTTCGTAGTTCATGTCCTGCAGATCCATCAGGTTGCCCAGAACGCGCAGTACCTTCCATGCCGGACGTGCATCGCCAGCAGGCTTGACCACGGCGTGGAAGCTTTGCAGACGGCCTTCGGCGTTCACAAAGCTGCCCGAGGTTTCGCTGAAGGGAGCGATCGGCAGCAGCACGTCGCTGAAGTCCATGTTGGTCTTGAACGGGCTCATGGTCACGACCATTTGCGCGTTGTTCAGACCGGCCTTGGCTTGAGCGCCGGCGGCGGAGTCGAACTCCGGCTCGGTGTTCAGCAGCAGCACGGCCTTGAGAGCGCCCTGCAGCATCTGGCCGGCATTCAAGCCGCCCTGCTGAGGTGCCGCCTTGACCCACTGAGCGCCCACCGTGTTGGCGGCTTCGGTGAGGTAACCGAACGATGCGCCGGTGTTCTCAGCGATCCATTGGGCCAGAGCCAGCAGGCTCGACGCGTTGGCGTGGTGCGCAGCAGCGTTGCCGAGCAGGATGGCCTTGCGTTCGCCGGACATCAGTGCACGCGCAATACCGCGAGCGCCTTCGCTCACGCTTTCCACGGCGATCGGTGTCGGCATGGACTTTTCAGCGGCGATGGCAGCAGCCACCTGAGCCAGTGCTTCGGTCCACAGTTGCGACGGAGCGATCAGGCTCTGCGCCACGGGCATCGCCCAGTCAAACACCTCGGAATTGATGGTGGTGACCATGCCGCCCTTGCGGGTGGCTTGACGGATGCGCTGTGCGAACAGCGGATGATCCTTGCGCAGATTCGAGCCCACCACCAGCACGGATTGCAGGGTGGACAGCGATGCGATCGGGGTACCCAACCAACGCACGCCTTCGTTCGCGGTGAACTCGGCATTGCGCAGGCGGTAGTCGATGTTGTCGCTACCCACGCCGCGCACCAGTGCGCCGGCGAGGTACAGCTCTTCCAGCGTGCTGTGCGGGCTCACCAGAGCGCCGATGCTCTTGGCACCGTGATCGGTCTTGATGCCGCGCAGGCCGTTGGCCACGTATTCGAGGGCGGTCTGCCAGTCGACTTCCTTCCACTCACCGCCCTGCTTGAGCATGGGCTTGGTGAGGCGGTCGGGGCCGTTCAGCGACTCATAGGAGAAGCGATCGCGGTCGGCAATCCAGCACTCGTTGACGGCTTCGTTTTCGAGCGGAACAACGCGCATGACCTTGTGGTTCTTCACCTGAACGATCAGGTTGGCACCGGTCGAATCATGGGGCGACACCGACTTGCGGCGCGACAGTTCCCACGTACGGGCGCTGTAGCGGAACGGCTTGCTCGTGAGCGCGCCGACCGGGCAGATGTCGATCATGTTGCCCGAGAGTTCGGAGTCGATCGTCTCGCCCACCACCGTGGTGATTTCGGAATGCTCGCCACGATGAATCATGCCGAGTTCCATCGCACCAGCGACTTCCTGGCCGAAGCGCACGCAGCGTGTGCAATGGATGCAGCGGCTCATTTCCTGCATGGAAATCAGCGGACCGACGTCCTTGACCGCGACAACGCGCTTTTCTTCTTCGTAACGGGAAGTGGAGCCACCGTAGCCGACGGCCAGATCCTGCAGCTGACACTCGCCGCCCTGATCACAGATCGGGCAATCCAGCGGGTGATTGATCAGCAGGAATTCCATGACCGACTGTTGGGCCTTGATGGCCTTGTCGCTCTTGGTGCGAACAATCATGCCCTGCGTCACCGGAGTGGCGCAGGCGGGCATGGGCTTGGGAGCCTTTTCAACGTCCACCAGACACATGCGGCAGTTAGCCGCGATGGACAACTTCTTGTGATAACAGAAGTGAGGAATGTAGGTACCGGCCTTCTCGGCAGCATGCATGATCATGCTGCCTTCGGTGATATCTACCTTCTTACCGTCCAGTTCAATTTCAACCATATGCTTTTCTCGCGATCAGGCGGCTTACGCGGCCTGCTTGGAAGCGTTCTGGATCTTCGCTTCAAACTCGTGACGGAAGTGCTTGATCATGGCGCGAACCGGCATTGCAGCCGCATCGCCCAACGCACAGATGGTGCGACCCATGATGTTCAGCGATACCGAATCCAGCAACTCGATATCTTCCGGACGGCCTTCACCGTGCTGAATGCGATTGACCACGCGCCAGAGCCAGCCCGTGCCTTCACGGCAAGGCGTGCACTGACCGCACGATTCGTGGGAATAGAAGTACGACAGACGCAACAGGCTTTCGACCATGTCACGCGAGTCGTCCATGACGATCACCGCACCCGAACCCAGCATCGAACCCGCCTTGGAGATCGAATCGTAGTCCATGGTGCATTGCATCATGATGTCGGCCGGCAGCACGGGTGAAGACGATCCACCGGGGATCACGGCCTTCAGGGTGCGACCGGTGCGAACACCGCCAGCCAGTTCGAGCAGCTTGCTGAACGGCGTACCCATCGGAACTTCGTAGTTGCCGGGCAGGTTCACGTCACCGCTGACCGAATAGATCTTGGTGCCGCCGTTGTTGGGCTTGCCGCATTCGAGGTAGGCCTGACCACCATTGCGGATGATCCATGGCACGGCTGCGAATGTTTCGGTGTTGTTGATGGTTGTCGGCTTGCCGTACAGACCAAAACTTGCCGGGAACGGTGGCTTGAAACGCGGCTGGCCTTTTTTGCCTTCCAGCGATTCCAGCAGCGCGGTTTCTTCGCCGCAGATGTACGCGCCAAAACCATGGTGAGCGTGCAGCTGGAAGCTGTAAGTGCTGCCCATGATGTTGTCGCCCAGGTAACCGGCGGCACGCGCTTCTTCCAGGGCTTCTTCGAAACGGTCATAGACCTGGAAGATTTCGCCGTGGATGTAGTTGTAGCCCACCGAGATACCCATCGCATACGCGGCAATGATCATGCCTTCGATGACGATGTGCGGGTTGAACATCAGGATGTCGCGGTCCTTGCAGGTACCTGGCTCGCCCTCGTCCGAATTGCAGACGAGATGCTTCTGGCCAGGGAACTGGCGGGGCATGAAGCTCCACTTCAGGCCCGTGGGGAAACCAGCGCCGCCGCGACCACGCAGGCCGCTTTCCTTGACGGTGGCAATGACCTGGTCCTGTGTGAGACCCTCGCCGCCATCCTTGCCCAGCAGCTTGCGCAGGGCCTGGTAGCCGCCGCGTGCTTCGTAGTCCTTGATGGACCAGTTGCTGCCGTTCAGATCTGCATAGATCTGTGGATCGATGTGGCGGTCATGGAAACAGGTTTCGACGCCGGTGGCGGCGAACTTGTTCAGAACTGCGTTGACTGCGGCGCTCATGCTTGGCCTTCCGCGGCCTTGAGGCCGTCAATCAGCTCGTCGAGCTTTTCGTTGCTCATGAAGCTGCACATGCAACGGTCGTTCACCAGCATCACGGGGGAGTCGGCGCAGGCACCGAGGCACTCCGATTGCTGCAGCGTGAACATGCCGTCGGCGGTGGTCTGGCCCATCTTGATGCCGAGCTTGTGCTCGAGATGGTGCAGCGCCTTGTAGCCGTCGCGCAGTTGGCAAGGCAGGTTGGTGCAAACGTTGAGTTTGAACTTGCCCACCGGAGCCGTGTTGTACATGTTGTAGAACGTGGTGACTTCGTGCACCGCGATCTCGGGCATGCCGAGGAACTCGGCGATGACCGCTTCGCTCTCGGTGCTCACCCAGCCTTGTTCCTGCTGAACAATGGTCAGGCAGGCCATGACGGCGGACTGTTTCTGGTCAGCCGGATATTTGGCCACCTCACGCGCAAAGCGTGCTTTGGTCGCTTCGGTAATCATCGGTCAACGTCTCCAAACACGATGTCCAAGGTGCTGAGCACCATCACAGCATCGGCCAGCATGTGGCCGCGGCACATCTCGTCCATGGCGGAGAGATTTGCGAATCCTGGTGGACGGATCTTCAAGCGATAAGGCTTGTTGGCCCCGTCGCTTACCAAGTAAATGCCGAACTCGCCCTTCGGGTGTTCGACCGCCGCGTAGGCCTCGCCTTCGGGCACGTGAAAACCTTCGGTGAAGAGCTTGAAATGGTGGATCAAGTCCTCCATATTGCTCTTCATGCCTTCACGGCTCGGCGGTGCAATCTTGTGGTTGTCCGTGATGACCGGGCCGGGGTTGGCACGCAACCAATCCACGCACTGCTTGACGATGCGGTTGGACTGGCGCATTTCTTCCACGCGCACGAGGTAACGGTCATAGCAGTCACCGGTCTTGCCGACAGGCACATCGAAATCCATGCGGTCATAGACTTCGTAGGGCTGCGTCTTGCGCATGTCCCAGGCGATGCCGGATGCACGCAGCATCGGGCCGGTCAAGCCGAGGTTCATGGCGCGCTCGGCATTCACCACGCCGATGTCGACGTTGCGCTGCTTCCAGATGCGGTTGTCGGTGAGCAGTGTTTCGTACTCGTCCACGCACTTGGGGAAACGTGCCGTGAAATCGTCAATGAAGTCGAGCATCGACCCTTGGCGATTCTTGTTCAGTTCCTCGATGGCGCGGCCATTGCGAATCTTGCTGGCCTTGTACTGCGGCATGCTGTCCGGCAGGTCGCGGTAGACGCCACCTGGACGGAAGTAAGCGGCGTGCATGCGCGCGCCGGAAACCGCTTCGTACATGTCCATCAGGTCTTCACGTTCACGGAACGTGTAGATCAGGATCGTGGAGCTGCCCGCGTCGTTGCCGCTCGAACCCAGCCACATCAGGTGATTCATGATGCGGGTGATTTCGGAGAACATCACGC
>CALMCS010000265.1 GCA_937862875.1 uncultured Comamonadaceae bacterium | reverse complement strand
ACGGAATGACCCAAGTGCAGACTCACTCACCCTCGGTTCGCATGCCGCGGTGGCGCATTGTTAGTTGTGAGTAACTGCAATTAATGTATTTATTTATATTGTATTTGACTAACAACTGAGCGCAACTCCGCACGGACGCGCAAGCGCCAAAGTCCGTCCAATGCCGTTGTTTAAAGGCGGTTGTCGAATGCGCGCGCTCTCAGACGCGGCGCTTTTCCAGCTTGCGCGTGAGCGTTCTGCGGTGCATTCCAAGCCTGCGCGCGGCTTCTGAAATGTTGAAGCCGGTCTCGGCCAGCACTTCGTGGATGCGTTCCCATTCCAGCGTCTTGATGGAGCTGGATCGGTTGCTGAGCTCGACCTCTTCGTTGCCTTCGGTGAGGCCAAAGGCGGCTTCGATGTCGTCGGTGTTGGACGGCTTGGCGAGGTAGTGGCAGGCTCCCAGCTTCACCGCTTCGACGGCGGTGGTGATGCTGGCGTAGCCGGTGAGTACGACGATCAGCATGTCTTCATCGTGCGCGTGCAGCTTGCGCACGCAGGTCAGGCCGGTGGCCTCGCCCTTGAGTTTCAGGTCGACCACGGCATAGCCGGGTGAGTGGGTTTGCAGCAGGGTTTCGATCTGCTCCAGGCTGTCGGCCTGCAGCACCGTGTAGCCCCGGCGCTCGAACGAACGGGCGAGGGTGCGGCCAAAGGCTTCGTCGTCTTCCACGATGAGCAGCAGGCGCTGGTCGTCGTCTTGGGATTCGTGAGCGGTGTCCGGCACCTGAGCGTCATTGTTTTGCATGGGGCTCGCCAATTGTGGGGTTCTTCGATGTCTCTGCGTGCGTATTTTCGCCCTGTGAATCGGGCAGGGTGATCGAGGCCAGTGGCAGCGTGATGGTCACCACAGCGCCACTGTCTGCACGGTTGCGCGCCTTGACGCTGCCGCCGAGGGTGCGCGCCACATTCATCGCCAGATACAGGCCCAGACCACCGCCGGGACGGCCCTTGCTGGACTGATAGGGCTTGCCGAATTCGGCCAGAATTTCCTTGGCGAAGCCGGGGCCGTCGTCGCAGACCGTGATGACGAGTGCGCTCTCGGTGCGCTCGGCGATCAGTGCCACCCAGTGTCCCGATGCATCACGGGCATTGTCGAGGACGTTAAATACCATCTGCTGCAACGTGGCATCGGAGACCATCGGGCTGTCGGTGCCGAACTGGTTGTCGTAGACGAAGGTGGTGACGTGGCGCGTGCGGCTCCATTCGGCGGCCAGCGAGTCGAGAAATTCACAGACGGTGGTTTCTGTCGATGCCTCGCCACGGGTCTCGCCGGCGGACATGAGGATGCCGCTCACGATGGTCTTGCAGCGTTGCACCTGGATCTGCATCTCCGCGATTTCCTCGCGCAGCGTCTCGTCCTTGGAGATCAGCGGGTCGCGTTTCCAGTCACCCAGAATCACGGCCATCGTGGACAGCGGCGTGCCCAGCTCGTGCGCCGCGCCGGAGGCGAGCAGGCCCATGCGCACCACATGTTCTTCTTCGGTGGCGCGCTGGCGGGCGGTGGCGAGGCGCGCATCGCGCTGGCGCAGCGTGCGCGCAATGCGCGTGATGAACACCACGATCAGAACCGCATTGATCAAGAAGCACACCAGCAGGCCGAGCACATAGGGGCTGGCAAGCCCGCGGATCAAATCATGCGCGAGGGGCAGGTCGATGTGGTGGTTGGCGAGTACAAAAAAGCACACCGCGGTGATGACGACGATCGTCCAGATATAGCCACCCCGCAGCAGCATGGCACCGACGGCGATCTGCAGCAGGTAGAGAAAGACGAATGGATTGCTGGTGCCGCCGCTCAAGTAGAGCTGCACGGTGAGTACGGCCACGTCGATCAACAGGGCGAGGAACAGCTCCACGTTGCGCACGCCACGCCCGGTGCGCCAGCGCAGCATGCTGACCACGTTGAACAGGCCAAGGCAGGCGACGACCAGCAGCATCTCCTGGGTCGGCAGGGTCAGATTGAGCGCGTAGTGCGCGACCTCGATGGTGAAGATCTGACCAATGACGGCAATCCAGCGCAGCTGAATGAGCAGGTGCAGATTCTTGAGTCCGGCATGCGCGCGCGGTGAGCGCATCGCGCGCGCAGGGATGCCGGTGGGATCAGAGCTGTTCATGGTGCCGCATTGTCGCTGCTTGCGGTCACCGGTCAGGTCCGAGTGGGTTCTTTCGCGCGGCGCTCGTGGCGCACGACGAAATAGGCGGCGACCAACACCATCAACGCGAGCCCGAACCAGGTCGCGATGTAGACGTTGTGGCTGTTGTGGAACTTCACCACCGTCATGCCGGCCTTGGGCCAGGGGCCTTGCATGGCATTGGCGGGAAGCGGCGTGTCCGCGTTCACGTTGGCGTTGCTTGGAATGCCCTGGTCGATGAAGACGGGTTGGGTTCGGGTGAGACCCAGGGTCTTGCCGATCTCCGTCACGTCACGTGAGTACCACTTGCCGTTGGCGGGATCGTTCTTGCGCAGAAAGCCGCCGGCGGGCTCGGTCATGCGCAGCAGGCCTTCAACCCGTACGGTGGCATCGGGGGAGGGCAGTGCCTGAACTTCCGCACGCTGCTTCTCGGGCACGAAGCCGCGATTGACCAGCACCTGCTTGCCATCGGTGGTTTCCAGCGGCGTGATGACCCAGAAGCCCGCGCCCAGCGTGGTCAACGCCTGCGTGAACACGGTCTTGTCGGCCAGCCAGCGACCCTCGGCAAAGACCGGTTGGTATTCGTGGTTGCGAAGCGCGTCAGGTGCGTCGGACGAACCCGCTGGGTCCAGTTGCGCCAGTGATGTCGGGGCAGTGTGCAGACGCTGCTCGACACGTTCCATCAGATCCAGCTTCCAGGCCCGGCGTTGCACCTGCCAGGTGCCGAGCGCGAGAAAGCCAAAAAACAAGGCGATGCCCACAACCGTGAGGATCGCCTTGGTGATCTTGGAGCGCCCGCGGTTTGCGCGGGCGCTGCCTTGAGCTGCTGTGCCGTTCAAGGGGTATGAATGGCTGCAGGCTCCGTCACGGCCGGTGGTGCGTCCGGCATGACGTGCTGCGGCATCATGTTGGCGTTCATGTGGAACATGACCCACAAGGTACCGGCAATGCCGATCGCCACGAAGATGATCGTGAAGATGGTGGACAGCAATGTCCAGCCGCCTTCGACCTTACCGTTCATGTGCAGGAAGCAGACCATGTGAACCAGGATCTGCACCACGGCGAATCCGCCGAGCACCAGCACCGCCATTTTCTTGTCGGTGATGATGTTGGCCATGACCAGCCAGAACGGGATTGCCGTCAGGATGATCGACAGGATGAAACCCGTCATGTAGCCCGCGAACGTGCTGTGTGGGCCATCGTCGTGATGATCGTCGTGGCCGTGGTCGTCATGTTGATGACCAGCGTGGTTGTGTGCTGCTGCGCTCATCAAAGGGCTCCCATCAGATAAACGAAGGTGAAGACGCCGATCCAGATCACGTCCAAGAAGTGCCAGAACATCGAGAGGCACATCAGGCGGCGATTGTTGGCGGGGTTGATGCCGTGCTTGGACAGTTGAATCATCAACACGACCAACCAGATCAGACCAAAGGTCACGTGCAGACCGTGGGTGCCCACCAGGGTGAAGAACGCCGAGGTGAACGCGCTGCGGGTCGGGCCAGCGCCTTCGTGCAGGAAGTGCGAGAACTCATACAGTTCCACGCCCAGGAACGCCAGACCGAACAGACCGGTGATGGCCAGCCAGAACAGGGTTCCGCCCAGCTTGTTCTGCTGCTTTTGCAGCATCGCGAAGCCGAAGGTGATGGACGACAGCAGCAGGAAGGCCGTGTTGAGCGCCACGAGTGGCAGATCAAACAGTTCCTTGCCCGTAGGACCGGCGGCAAAGCTGGTACCCAGCACGCCCCAGGTCGCGAACAGCGCTGCAAAGATCAAGCAGTCGCTCATCAGGTAGAGCCAGAAGCCGAGCGCGGTGCCGTTTTCTGGGTGTGGCTCATGCGCGAGGTGGTACTCGCGCTGGCCGAGGGCGGCAGCGCCGCCTGTGTTGAGATGTGAGTTGGACATTTTTTTCAATCTCCGCCTTATGCAGCGTGGCCTGCGTGAGCAAGCTGTTGCGTGCGAAGTTCTTCCGTCGCAACCACTTCGGCTGTCGGAATGTAGTAGTCACGCTTGTAGTTGAACGTATGGATGATCGAAGCCAGCACGGTCGCGGCGAACGATGCGATCGCCAGCGGCCACATGTGCCAGATCATGGCAAAACCAAACACGGTGGACAGGCCTGCAATCACGATACCGGCAGCCGTGTTGGACGGCATGTGGATCGGCTTGAAGCCAGACAGCGGACGCTTGTAGCCATGCTTCTTCATGTCGTGCCACGCATCGATTTCGTGCACCACGGGTGTGAAAGCGAAGTTGTACTGGGGAGGAGGCGACGATGTAGCCCATTCCAGAGTGCGGCCATCCCATGGGTCGCCCGTCTCGTCACGCAACTGGTCGCGCTGGAAGTAGCTGACAATCAACTGGATGAAGAAGCAACCAATACCAGCAGCAATCAGCGCAACGCCGAACGCAGCAATGATGAACCAGATCTGCAGCGAAGGATCTTCGAAGTGGTTGGCGCGACGTGTCACGCCCATCAGGCCGAGGATGTAGAGCGGCGAGAACGCCACCCAGAAGCCCACCAGCCAGAACCAGAACGATGCCTTGCCCCAGAACTCATTCAGGCGGTAGCCGAATGCCTTGGGGTACCAGTAGTTGATCGCAGCGAACACGGCAAACACCACGCCGCCGATGATCACGTTGTGGAAGTGAGCAATCAGGAACAGCGAGTTGTGCAGCACGAAGTCAGCAGGTGGCACGGCCAGCAGAACGCCGGTCATACCGCCGATGGCGAACGTGAACATGAAGCCCAGGGTCCACAGCATAGGCACTGTGAAGCTGATGCGGCCACGGTACATCGTGAACAGCCAGTTGAAGATCTTCGCGCCCGTGGGGATCGAGATGATCATCGTGGTGATACCGAAGAAGGTATTCACACTCGCGCCGGAGCCCATCGTGAAGAAGTGGTGCAGCCAGACGAGGTAGGACAGGATCGTGATACAGACCGTCGCGTACACCATCGAGGTGTAGCCGAACAGACGCTTGCGCGAGAACGTGGACACGATTTCCGAGAACACGCCGAAGCAAGGCAGGATCAGGATGTAGACCTCAGGGTGACCCCAGATCCAGATCAGGTTCACGTACAGCATGGGGTTGCCGCCCAGCTCGTTCGTGAAGAAGTTCGTGCCGATGTAACGGTCGAGCGACATCAGCACCAGGGCTGCGGTCAGAACCGGGAACGAAGCGACGATCAGTGCGTTGGTGCACAGAGCGGTCCATGTGAACACGGGCATGCGCATCAGGTTCATGCCAGGCGCACGCATCTTGATGATGGTGACGATCAGGTTGATACCCGAGAGCGTCGTCCCCACACCGGCGACCTGCAGGCCCCAGATGTAGTAGTCAAGCCCGGTCCCGGGATTTTGGTGCCCCAGGTTGGAAAGCGCCAGCCAGCCGGAGGTGGAGAACTCGCCGAGGAACAGCGAGACCATCACCAGCACCGCGCCGCCGGTCGTCATCCAGAAGCTGAAGTTATTCAGGAACGGGAACGACACGTCGCGTGCACCGATCTGCAGCGGGACCAGATAGTTCATCAGGCCCGTCACAAACGGCATCGCCACGAAGAAGATCATGATCACGCCGTGGGCGGTGAAGATCTGGTCG
>CALMCS010000264.1 GCA_937862875.1 uncultured Comamonadaceae bacterium | reverse complement strand
TCCAGCAGCTCGATCAGGGGGTGAACGTTGTAGCCGCCCACCATGGTGCCCAGCAACTCGGTGGCCTTGGCCTTGGAGATCAGGGCGACCTTGACTTCGCCGTGTGCCACAGCGGCCAAGAACGATGCCTTGACCTTGGCGGCGTCATCCACGCCCGGTGGGATGCGGTGGGTCAGCAGCTCGAGCAGGTAAGCGTCTTCGCCTGCTGGGGGGTTCTTGATCAGCTCGATCAGTTCAGCGGTTTGCTTGGCATCGAGTGGCAGTGGGGGGATACCCAGTGCGGCGCGCTCGGCCACGTGGTCACGGTAGGCGGTCAACATGTCTACTTCTCCGGAAGGTTTTGGTTTTTGATGATGGGGCGACTCTGCCAGCAAAGCTTGCGCTAGCCACCACGCGGGTGGCACTGCAAAAAACTGCCGGCAAACGTCTTTGAGACGGTGCGGTTTTTACTTGGACGAACTGTCCAACAGGCTCGGCGGCGGGTTCTTTTTCATCGCCTCGGCGACGGTCACCTGCTGCGGAGTCATGCATTCATCAGCCATGCGCTGACCTTGCTTTTGATTCAAAAGCATCGATTTGTTGGCAATCTGTACCCAGACTGCGCCCGCCTTGTGGTCCTCGAGGCGAATCGCGCCTGTCGAGGTCACGACGGGCTGCATGTGGTACTTGAAGCCCTTGCCTTCCACATTGAAGCGGCCGGGATTGCGCTCATCCTTCTGGATCGACACAAATGCGCCGAGTTCGCAGGGGATGCGACCGGTTTCAACGCGATCGGACACCAGGAGCTCTTCGGGCGACAGCGCTGCTTCGGCAGCCATGAAACCGGTTGCCACCTGAGTGGCGGCGCTCTTGAGCTGAACCCGGCTGCTGTTCGGTGCTGGCTTGGCCTTTGGCGTTGCCTTGGCGGTCGTCGTCTTCTTCGCAGTAGACGCGGCAGGCTTGGCAGCCGTGGTGGACTTCTTCGCTGGAGCAGCGGTCGAAGTCTTGGCTGTGGTTTTTGCGGCGGGCTTGGCGTCGGTCTGCGCCATGGCGATTGCGGGTGCCAGCAAAATCAATGCGGTGGTGATGAGGGTCTTCATGACGACTCCTGCGGTAAGAAAACGGATGAATGGGGCAAAGGCATAAAAATAACCTATTTACGCAACAGGATTACCGCCATCCGAAATAAACCAGGCTTGCGCCTGGACTGGAAGCACACGGCCAGTTTGGTGCGCACGCTCGAGCACTTGCCAGAAATAGCGGTAGCTCGCCCGGTCGTGCAAAACGCCATCTTCGCTGATGGGAGCCCATTCAGCTTTGACGGCGTCGGAAATGATACGTGCCGCGCGTTCGATTTCGGCTCCATCGGGAGCCAGCGCGGCCAGAATAGGCCTGATCTGAGCAGGGTGAATGCTCCACATGCGGGTGTAGCCAAATTCACGGTTCGCCTTGCGGGCGGCGGCCTGCATGGCATCGGTATTGCTGAATTCCGTCACCACGCAGTGCGATGGCACCTTGCCATGGGCATGGCAGGCCGACGAAATTTCGAGCTTGGCCCGAACCACCAGTGGATGCTCGAACTGCCCAACCGAGGTCATGCCCGATGCGGGAATCGCGCCGCCATGGGCCGAGACAAAGTCCATCAGCCCAAAGCTCAGGCTTTGAATGCGCGGGTGGGCGGCAATGTCGAAGGCGCGATGCACGGCGGCCGGCGACTCGATCAGCGCGTGCAGCGGCAGGTCGCGGGCACCGGCGGCGTCGAGCGCACGAACGGCCAGCTCAACGTCTTCCACCGATTCCACCTTGGGAATCATGATGTGGCAAAGACGGTCCCAGGCTTCGCCGGCAATCGTGGCGATGTCGTTGGCAAACGCGGGATGGTCCACGGTGTGAACGCGTGCGGCCACCCGTGCGCCGGGCGCGGCCTCGCGCGCCAACTGGGCGACCAGAACGGCGTGCTCACGCTCGAGACCCACAGGCGCGCCATCTTCGCAATCCAGCGTGACATCGAACACGCAATGGCCAAACTCCGCACGCATCTCCTGCTGCAACTGCAGGCTCTTGCGCATGCGGGCTTCCACGCCGCTGTAGTGATCACAGACCGGAATCGATTGCTGCGCTGCCTGAGCGCCAAGCAGAACGGTGGCGGGATGGGCTTGGCCGAGGGTGTTTGTCATGCAGGTCGCTGGGCAACAATGAACATGCGCGGGAAGGCGAGCAAGCGCTTGCCATCCGTGCGCACGGGATATTCGGCATCAATGCGCTTTTCGTACTCGGCGAGATACTGAGCTCGCAGCTCTGGCGAAAGCGGATCGATAAAGGGTTTCAGACCCGTTCCACTCACCCATTCGACAATGGCTGCAGCGGAATCAAGGGGGTGCTGATAGATCGTGTGCCACACATCGACCTGGGCCGCATCGCGCGCCAGCAGGTTGTAGTAGTCACCGATGGAAAGCAATTCGGTACGCAGTTTGCTCACGTCGCCAATCGGCTCTTTGTAGGGAGCCTCGGCAGCCAGCTCTCGCATGTTGCGATGCGTTGGCTCTGCGCGGTTGTCCGGCATTTGAATCGCCAGAACGCCACCGGGCGCAAGCAGCTTGAACAGACGCGGAATCAGGGTTTCGTGATCGCCCACCCATTGGAGGGCCGCATTGGCATAAACAAGATTGGGCGCCACATCAGGCACCCAATTCTTGATATCCGCTGCTTCGAACACCACGCCGGGAAGACGCTTGCGCGCCGTCTCCAGCATGGCATTGGAGTTGTCCATGCCCGCCACTCGCGCGCCGGGAAAGCGCGCGACCAGCAGTTCCGTGGAATTCCCCGGCCCGCACCCCAGGTCCACCACGAAGGATGGATGGGTGAGTGGCACTCGCGCCAGCAGCTCTCGAGCCGGGCGCGTGCGCTCGTCTTCGTAGCGGCTGTAGAGCTGGGGGTTCCAGTCTTGCATGAACGTAACTCCTTGGAAGGATTACAGCAGGTGCTTCACGCCGTCTTGCTCGCCTTGCAGCTCAGCCAGAGTCTTGTTGATGCACTCTTGCGAGAACGCGTCGATTTCCAGACCGGTGACGATCTTGTATTCGCCGTTTTCGGTGGTGACTGGGAAGCCGAACACGATACCGGCTGGAATGCCGTACTCGCCATTCGATGGAACACCCATGGTGACCCATTCGCCGCCGGAGCCCAGGGCCCAGTCGCGCATGTGGTCGATGGCAGCGTTGGCAGCCGAAGCAGCCGACGACAGACCACGGGCCGCGATGATCGCTGCGCCGCGCTTGCCGACTGTTGGCAGGAACACGTCCTTGTTCCAGACTTGGTCGTTGATCATGTCCTTGACCGACTTGCCGTCCACGGTAGCGAAACGGTAGTCAGCGTACATGGTTGGCGAGTGGTTGCCCCAGACGGTCAGGTGCTTCAGATCGCCGACCTTGAAACCAGCCTTGGCAGCCAGTTGCGATGCAGCGCGGTTGTGATCCAGACGCAGCATGGCGGTGAAGTTCTTTGCTGGCAGATCAGGTGCCGACTTCATGGCGATGTAGGCGTTGGTGTTGGCTGGGTTGCCGACCACCAGAATCTTGACATTGCGCGAAGCAACGGCGTTCAGTGCCTTGCCTTGAGCCGTGAAGATCTGTGCGTTGGCGGCCAACAGGTCAGCGCGCTCCATGCCTGGACCACGTGGACGGGCGCCGACCAGCAGAGCGTAGTCGGTGTCCTTGAATGCAGTCATTGGGTCGGCGTGGGCTTCGATGCCAGCCAACAGCGGGAATGCGCAGTCTTCCAGCTCCATGATCACGCCCTTCAGGGCGTTCTGAGCTTTTTCGTCGGGAATTTCGAGCAGTTGAAGGATAACTGGCTGGTCTTTGCCCAGCATTTCGCCGGAAGCAATACGGAACAACAGGGCGTAACCGATTTGGCCAGCGGCGCCGGTAACGGCAACGCGAACGGGCTTCTTGCTCATAGAAAACTCCAAAAGATTGAGAACAGTATTGGTGCGAAAGGGTGCACCAGCTCTCAAAAATGCAGCTCGTGCCCCGCAATAACAACTATCGATTTTAGCGCCGATTTCCGGACAGGGTCAATTTGTCTTATGTCTTATATAAGATATGATGGCGGGTGACGGTTTCAATCTGAAGACATCCATTCATCCCACCCCATCGAGTCATCGATAAGCCCACAGGCATGCCCTCCCTTTCGACACCCTCTTCTCAATCTACCGCCTCCGCAGCGGGGGGAAGCAGCGTATCGACGCCAGCTTTCAGCCCTCTGTACCAACAAATCAAGGGTCTGATCCTGCACAGTCTGCAGCACGGCGAGTGGAAACCCGGCGAGGTCATCCCCAGCGAAATGGAGCTGGCCGCACGCTTTCGGGTGAGCCAGGGCACGGTCCGCAAGGCGATCGACGAGCTGGCGGCCGACAATTTGTTGATGCGGCGTCAGGGAAAAGGCACTTTTGTGGCCACCCACGCCGAGCGACAGGTTCAATACCGTTTTCTCAAATTGTTACCCGACGTCGGCGATGCCCGCGAGGAAGGTCCCGCTCAGCGTACCATTCTCGAGTGCAAGCGCAGCCGTGCGTCGGCGGACGTCGCCCGGGCGCTGCAATTGCGCACCGGTGATGCCATCATTCAGGCCCGGCGCATACTCTCGTTTGCGGGCGTGCCCACGATTTTGGAAGACATCTGGCTGCCCGGCCAGGCGTTCAAAGGCCTCACGGCCGAACAAATGAGCGCATATCAGGGCCCTACCTACGCCATGTTCGAACTCGATTATGGGGTGCGCATGGTGCGGGCCGAAGAAAAAATTCGTGCCGTTCTTCCCGATGAGGAACAGGCCGCATTGCTGCTGGTCAAGCCACAAACTCCCCTGCTGTCAGTGGAGCGGTTGGCCCACACCTACAACGATGTTCCCATGGAGTTACGTAGAGCGCTCTATAGAACTGACACACATCACTATCACAATTCCTTAAGCTAACCCACCCATTCTCCGTAACGCTCCAGTGTGGAATAAGCAATGTCCACAACCCGTACACATTGCGTTGCAATAGAATTTTGGGTTGTCCGCATCCGCGATTACCACGCAGTTACATCCACGAAAGCATCTTGACATGACCGAAGAAGCCAAAAAGCGGCCTGAGTTCCGCAATATCAACGTATTTACGGACCTGCCCACGTACCGACTGCCGCCGGCGGCCAAGCTGTCGATCATGCACCGCGTCAGCGGCATGATCATGTTCTTCCTCTTGCCGTTCATCGTCTGGATGTTCGACAAGTCGCTTTCGTCGGAACTCTCGTATGGTGATTTCACCTCGGTCTTCCACGGCGCGTACGGCTGGATTGCGAAATTGGTGTGCCTGGCGCTGATCTGGGCCTACCTGCACCACTTCTGCGCTGGCGTTCGTCACCTGGTGATGGACGTGAACCACCACATGGTGAACAAGGCTTTCGGCAACTCTTCGGCAATCGCCTGCTTCGCCATCAGCCTCGTGCTGACCGCGGCTCTCGGCGCAAAGCTGTTCGGTCTGTACTGATCGGCCATCTCTCCCCCTCACGATAAGGAAAAAAAATCATGTCCGTGAATTACGGCTCCAAGCGCATCGTGGTTGGTGCGCACTACGGTATTCGTGACTGGCTGGTCCAGCGCGGTACTGCTGTGCTGATGGCACTGTTCACCGTCGTTCTGCTGGCTCGCGTCCTGCTGATCACCGGCCCCATCAATTACGACAGCTGGGCTGGCGTGTTCGCCCCCCAGTGGATGAAGTTCCTGACATTCGGCGTGATCCTCGCGCTGGTATGGCACGCCTGGATTGGCGTGCGTGACGTGTGGATGGATTACGTTCCTGCGACCGGCCTGCGTCTGGTCCTGCATGTTTTCACCATTGTCTGGTTGGTTGGCTGCGCAGGCTGGGGCTTCCAGGTCCTGTGGCGTCTGTAATCGAGACGCAGTCTCCACGATTGAAGGTTAAGAATGAGCTACACAAAAGCAAATATCACCAAGCGCAAGTTTGACGTCGTGATCGTCGGCGCTGGCGGTTCCGGCCTGCGCGCTGCGCTGGAGCTGTCTCGTGCGGGTCTGTCCGTGGCCTCGCTGTCCAAGGTGTTCCCCACCCGTTCGCACACTGTGGCGGCACAA
>CALMCS010000263.1 GCA_937862875.1 uncultured Comamonadaceae bacterium | reverse complement strand
GAACGATGAAGTGCGCGAGCTGTATGAAGAGGATCACAAAACCTCAAAGACGCCAGACTCACCTGAAGACAATCCATCTACGATTATTTAATTCCTGAAATTTTGGGCTGAACGTATTTTTACCACCCTGACGGGCACCTGTTGCCCTATGGGCCGGTGTCCGTCTTCTTCTAAAAAGGAAACGGAAAATGCATGAGGGGCCACAATGAGCGCGCTCAAACGGCTTATAGAGGAAACGAAGGGTGCTCTGCGCGCGCCCACAATAAAGCAAAAGGAAGCGTATGGGCGGTTGTCCCATACTTTCTGTGCTGCGAGCATGATTGGGGCCATCACGGTGATGTTCACCGAGAAGGACGCATCCCTGCCCGTGCTTGCCAAGATCGCCGCCTTGATCTTTTGGGGCGTGCTACTATTTTGGACAGGCGCTCTTTTGAGCAAAGGAGAATGACATGGAAATTCTGGTCTTGAGCCTGGTTGCCGGTCTGGTGGTGGCCGGAGGCCTTTGGCTGGCCAGCCGCGATACAAAGCCCGTTGCCAATCACGACGACAAGCAACATCACCCTGTCTGAATTGCGCGCATCACTAGGCGCGCAATAACGACACGAACCCGTGTACCCGACGCAAGTCGGGTGGCGGGTTTTTCTGTCTGGTTCATCACCCTGACGGGCACTTGTTGCCCATCAGGGTCGGTGCCCGTCTTCTCACATGGAGATTGGCAATGCAAACCAACGAAATCCGAGACTACATCGAGCGCGCCCCCAAGCGGTGGAGCTTTAGTGGAGCCAGGATGGTCAACCACACGCACGCTCGCTTCAAATGGCTGACGGACGTGGCACGCGGGACGCTGAACGAGCGCATCAACCGCCGTGCGGGCATCACCGATCCATGGTTCCCATGGAAGAACCCCGTCCAAAGTTCAATCCGCCGTAACTGGCGCAATGAGCTTCGCAAACGGGGCCTTATCGCACTCAACCACAACCCGTGACGGGCTTTATGCCCACGGGGCGAGGCACGTCCAATTTCACAGGAGATCGGACATGGGGAAGCGACTTGATTTCACTATTGAGGCGCCTCGTAAAAGCACGGCTATCGCAAGAGTCGGCAGTCGCATAGTTGGCATGGCCACGGCCTGGAATGACAGTGACGGGCGATGGGTAATCCTGAGATCTGAAGTTCGTCCGAAGTATCGGCGCCGTGGTATTGCCACGGCGATGTACCGATCCATCGAAGCGACTTCTGGCGTCCAGCTCAATCCAGCGATTTCACTGAGCGACGACGCTTTTGAATTCTGGAAGGCCTACCGGCCGCAAGCGGTTGCACATGATCTGCGCCACCAGCCCGAACTGATCGGCCGCAAGGCTCAGAAGAACGGCCGGATAGGGCGAATCATCAAGGCCTGTGGCGGCATTGCCACCATCGAGTTTGATGACGGCGACAACACGATTGGAGTCCAGTCGTTTATTCGCCGCAATGACCTGGCTCTGCATCTGCTGTAGCCAGAAAAGCGCCCGCAAAACCAAACGCGGAACGCTTTGTTGAACCCACCCGCACGTCTGACGTGTGGTGGTTTCCTTCAGCGCCTTGCCCGCAAGGGTAGGGCGCTCAAGAAAACCAAGATTGATTCCACCAGCGTAACGCTGATGGTCATAGGCTTGCTGGCCTGTCCTCGGACAAAAAGCAACTTTCACCGAGCAATCGGTTTTTAACCCTGACGGGCACTTGATGCCCCGATGGGGCCGGTGCCTGTCTCTTTTTAGGAGATAGAAATGAAACTGTCGAATTTCATTGAGCAATCGGCTGAGACAACTGCATTCGAGCAGGCCATCCAGGCACACCACCGGAGAGCGTGTGAACACAAGATTGCGCTGCATGTGGATGCCGCAATTGATGTTGTTGACACCGATCCGGCAGAAGCCGACGCCTGGGCTTACGAGGCTGGCAAGGAGGCTTGGGAGTTTGACATTCATACCCCTGAAAAGCTCGCGTCACATCCGGCGCTTTCTGCTGCCTTCAAGCGTGGTTTCGATAGCGTCGAGCAGCAGTCCCGCTCCCAACGGGATGTGAAAAAATATG
>CALMCS010000262.1 GCA_937862875.1 uncultured Comamonadaceae bacterium | reverse complement strand
ATGAGAAGCGGACGTACCCTGTTGAATCTGGCCCAGGAGCTGGAGCGCCAGCTCGACACCAAGAAGGATCTGGTGGTGTCCTCGCCGCTCGTGCGCCACAGCACTAGCGAAGGCGGTGGAACTACCCTCGTGGTCGAGGAGGCAAGCGGACCGGCGGCATATGGCGTGACATCGCTCGCGCGCCGACAACTCGCCGACAAGCTGAACATCCCGTATGCCTATTTCGAACGCATGCGCGAAAGCCAGCCGGCGCTGCTGGACCGCAACGTCAACACCTGGCTGCAAAGCGAGCCCGACCGGCGCCTGCTGCGCACCCTCGACGGACAGGTGCGCGCCGTGCTGTCCGACCGCTACCGGCGTCTGGACAACTACGACCTGGCCGTGCATGTCCTGCCCATCCTCAAGGGCTTGCCCGAACTCCGGTTCGAGTCCGTGGAGCTGACCGAGACGCGCATGTACATCAAGTGCGTCACGCCGCAGCTGAAGTTCGAGATGGCGCCCGGCGACATCGTGCAGGCAGGCATCGCTATCTCGAATTCCGAGGTGGGCCAGGGCACGCTGTCTGTGCAGCCGCTGCTTTATCGCCTGGTGTGCCGCAACGGCCTCATCGTCGCCGACCGCGCCCTGCGCAAGACGCACGTCGGGCGTTCTCTCGCACAGGACGATGAAGGCGTGACGGTCTACCAGGACGACACCCTGCAGGCCGACGACAAAGCGTTCTTCCTCAAGGTCCGCGACGTCGTGCAGGCAGCGGTGTCGGAAGTGACTTTCCATCAAGCTGCGGCCAAGATGCAAAGGACCATGGGCATCAAGCTCGTCGGCGACCCGGTGCACAGTGTGGAGGTGCTGGCCCAGCGCTATACGCTCAACGAAGCGGAACGGTCAGGGGTGCTGCGCCACCTGGTGGCAGGTGGCGATCTGTCGGGCTACGGCCTGGTGAACGCGGTCACGCATTTCAGCCAGGAAGTCGAGGACTACGACCGGGCCACAGAGTTCGAGGTCCTGGGCGGCAAGCTCATCGAGTTGTCGGCATCCGAGTGGAAGCCGCTGGCCGAAGCCGCCTGAGAAACGTGTCGCGGCTGCAGGAGGGTCAATCCCTCCTGCAGCCCGCCATTGGCACAGAATGGCTTCCTTCAGAACACCTGCACGCTGATCCCGCCATGGACTTTGCCAAGCAGCTTGACGCCGGAACGCGCGGCTGCTGCCGCCCCTTTCCATTCATGATCCCGATAGGCCTTGTTGTCGCACTGAAGCACGATGCTCTTGTCAATTCGCTGCTCCACGCGGCGGATAAGAAGTTCGTCGTCGCGGGTGAATGCGTAGATGCCATTGCCTTCGATACGAGTGATGGCCGTTTTCACGAACACGATGTCCCCGGCCTTCAGGCGTGGTGCCATTTCGTCGCCAGGCACACGGACCGGAATTCCCAGTTCGCCCCTGCGGGCCAGCGAATCGGTGATCGCGCGAATGCAGTTGGCCATCTGGACCATGTGAGCGCAGCGAGCCGGATCGTGCCCTTCGCGATGAAGGGCCCCAATGATCTCGTCCGCGCTGCACCCCAGGCCGATGCACAGCCGAGCAAAGGATTCGAGGTCCGGTAACCCGGGCTCGCGTGCATCAAACCAGCGGCGCACGCTTTGCGCGGCTCGCTGCGTGATGCCGGCCACATAGGACACCTCCTTCGTGGCGGGTATGCCCATGGCGACCAGTCTGGCATGCAGACGATCACGCACACCAGGAACGAGGTCGAGATCGACCTCTGCGGCTTCGCGGCCTATGTGCCCAGCCCTGGCACGCAGGCCACCTTCAAGCCCTTTCATTCGCGGGGTAGGCGCGCGCCTCGTGGGGCAGCGCGCTGCAGTGGTTATGGGTGTCACGCTTGTCTCCTTGCCGATCGCAAATCGCGTGTTGTACTGCTACTTTTGTTACCGGATGTGCGCGAATGCGAAATCAATCTCCAAAGCTGCCATTTGTCGGTGGCAAGTCCTGCGGACTCTCCGCGCGCAGCTTGGGATGCGGGATTTCGCGCAAAGCGCAGCATATGCTGTGTCCCCAAAAGCCCCCATCAACCCGCTCCGAGGACGTCGCGAAACATCGTTGAACCACACAACCGGGATATGAGGAACCGATCATGCGCCACCTGCATCTGTCCGATGTGCAATCCACCAACCTGCAATTGCTCCACGTGATCCTCGTGGGTGCGCAGCGAGACCTGGTGGAGACCTGCCGCAAATTCCATCTGCACGCCACCCAGGCCGAGCGCCTGCGTACGATGCAGCCGTCCGAGATCTGGTCTCTCGTGCATGCCGTCGGCGACACATCGCTGTTCGTGCCCAGGAACGACTTTCTCGCATTGGTCGACTCGCCGCCCTCATTGGTCGGCACGCTCGCTGCGGTGCGCCCGCCCTTCCCTCCGTCGCTGGATCCCATCCAGGTGACCCGCTGAATGCCGGGAACAAAAATCGGCCATCGCATGCGGATGCTGGCTTTGGCCCGAGACTGCGCCACGCTGGGAGCACGCATCCGAACCATTCATCACCTCACCGGCCTGCGTCCGCGGGAACTGTTGCACTTGCTTTTCAGCGGCCAGGCACTCCCGCCACGCGGCCGCGCACCGGATTCCCGTGAGTGGTATCACGGTGCGAACCTGCCGCACC
>CALMCS010000261.1 GCA_937862875.1 uncultured Comamonadaceae bacterium | reverse complement strand
GACCGCGTTCACCGTCGTACCAGAAAAGGTGCAGACATTGGGTGAACCCGCGAGGATGGCGTAGATGACTTGCAGGTTGGTTGTCCCGCCGGTGGTCGTCAATATCGCGGTTTGACCGGGCGACAAGGCGCTCGATGAAGCGGAGAGAACGAGTGCTTGCTGTGCGGCCACGTCAATGACGACAGAAACGCTGCCGGAGCTCGCCTGGTAGTTGGCATCCGTCGCTTGAGTGGCGGCCACCACGCAGGTGCCGACACCCGTCGAGGTCAACTGCGAGCCATTCACGGTGCAAGGGCCGCTGGTCCGCGCGAAGGTGACGGCACCGCTGCTGGCATTGGTGTCCACGGTGAGCGCAGCGCCTTGTCCATAGGTCAGGGCCGCAGGAGTGGCGTGTACGGTCAACGCGGCCAAAGCGCCTTTGGTGACGGTGATGTCGGTGGTGGCAACTGCTTCTAAATAGTTGCCGTCTGTGGGTGCATTCGCGTTGACCTTGCAGTTGCCCGTTGCCAGCGCGCGAATGCTGTTGGTCGAGGCGATTTCGCAAATGGCGGCCGAACCCGCGTCGATCGTGAAATTGGCAGAGCCGGTCGCAAGCACGTTGGCGAAGCTGATGGTGGAGGTCCCATTGACCGCCACGCTATTGGGCGAGGCACTGACGGCAAAGCCCGGCTGCGTTGCCTTGATGGTGGAGATCAGGGCACTGGCCTTCGCCGGGTTGTAGTTGCTGTTGCCCGGGTTGGTGGCGATGACCTTGCACGAGCCATCGGCCTTGATCGCCTTCACCTGATTGCCGGTCAAGCTGCAGAACGTGCCGGCGCTTGTGTCGGCAGGATCGAACGCATAGGTCACCGTAGCGCCGGCAAGTCCTCCACTGGATTGCAGGGTCGTTGTCGCTTGATAGGCAAGGCTCGACGCCGCTGCGACGGTAAAGCCGACTTGATCGGCCTTCAGGTTGGTCAGGTTGAATTGCGCTGTCGCAGTCGCAGCGGTGACGGTGACTACATAGGCCCCGGCAGTGCCATTGGCGCTCACGCCCGATAACGTGGCGTAGCCGTCCGCGTCGGTGGTGACGGCAAACGTGCCTGGCTTGTTGGTGGAGGCTTGTCCAGCCACATTGGGTGATTGGAAGCTCACGATGACCCGGGGCACAGGAGCCCCCAAGCGATCAAACGCCCGTACTCTCAGATCGGCAAAAGCCGTCGAAATGGGCGTGGACTGCGTACCGCCTGCGTCTTGAATTTGAAAACTCGTGGGCGGGCCAAAGGAGTCGATGCGGCGTAGTTCCCCTTGCTGCACAATTCCGGGGTTTGCCGACGAACTACCGCCGGCGTACAAGGCGATGCGACCTGATGGGAGATTGGCGCTCACATCCAGAATGTCGAAGGCGAGGGCGTTGTAGGCATCCTGGCCGGATGCACCGATCAAGCCCCAGAAGTCGACGGTGTTGTCTGCCAACACGAAGCGCGCCAGAAATCCGTCCTGATTGCCAAGGGCGGTCTTGGACAAACCACCCGGATCGTTGGCCGCTGGCAGATTGGACAGCGCGTTGCCGGTATTGCCGAGCACGTAGTAACCGCCGCCCCCGGGCACAACGGCCTGGGCACTGTCGTAACCGGAGCCACCCAGATAGCGCGCCGATTGAACGATGCCAAGATTGGAGGAGAGTCGCACCACAAAGCCGTCCATGCCACCGGCCGGAGAGGTCGTTGTAGTGGCGGCGGGCGTTTGGGTCGGGAAGTTGTCGGAACTGGTTTCACCGACCACCAGCACGCTGCCATCGCTGAGCAGTTTCACGCCATAGGCGCGATCGGCCCGAACGGATGTGGTGTCGTTCCTGCCGGTGAGCAGCGTGAAATTGTCGTAGCCTGAACCCGTGGGATTGATCCGCGCGACAAAGCCGTCGGCCGCGTCGCCGTTGGCATTTCCATCCGTGGGACGGGTGTTGGGCGTGGTGTTGAAACCGGTCACGCCGCTGGGCATGCCGTTGGCTGTCGAGTTGGTTTCACCCGCGACCACCACCGCATTGGTGATCGGATCCACCGAAATCGCGTGGCCGATGTTGATGTCGCCGTCGCCGTTCAGGCCCTTGAAGTACTCCAGTGCCTGTCCACTGGCCGCGACGCGCGCCACAAAGGCATATTTGCCGGTGGTGCTGGCGTTCCAAACGGCGCTGGACGAGGCCAGCGCGGCGGGTATGCATGTCGAACCGGTACATGTCGGCTGTGTGTAGCCAGTCATGTAGAGGCGGCCGATGTCGTCCACGGCGATGGCGTTGACCTGGTCATCGCCAGTACCGCCAAAGAGGCTGGACCAGACGAATTGACCATCGACCGGATTGATCTTGGCGAAGAAGGCGTCGCGATCGGTGCCTACCTTGGAAGCCCGCAAATTGGTGTCGGTGCGGGGTCCAACCATCGCAAAGTCGGTGGATTCGGTCGCGCCACCAATATAGACATTGCCCTGCGAGTCCAGTGCAATGGATTGACAGGTGTTGTTGCCGTTACCGCCATAACGGTAGACCTGCGCGGCAGCACTTCCGTCGGAAAACTTGGCAACATAGGCCTGCGACAACGGGGCGGTTTGCGTGGTTCCGCACACCCAGGTGGCTTTGTTGGCTGAATCACGCGCAACCGCATTGACGGTATCGTTCACGTTGCCGCCTACCAGTCCAGCAGGAGCTGCCCACGCGGGATCGATCACCAATGGCAAAGCGGAGTCGTACTGGCCGAGCGCAAAGCCCACCAACCAGGTGCTGGCATCGACCTGCTTCACCACGTATTCGGCCGCCACCTTGACGCGGCGCTTGCCGTTCATCTGATAGGCGATGGGTGCTTCGTCACGAAACACCGAGCCGTTGACACTCCACTCCATCGCACCATTGGCGGCGACGCGCAGGGTTTGCGCGCCCGCAATGCGCAGCACCACGCGCTTGGCGTCGGCTCCTGCAGCCAACTCGAATTGGTATTTGAGACCCGCATCCGCTCCCTTGAACACGGCGTCCACACCCGGCCAGACATTGCGATAGGCGAGCTCGGAGTAGCTGCTGCGGTTGAGGTTCCACTGACTCTGCGGACCCACGAAATAACTGTAGACCGCGCCGCTGGTCTTTTGCCCCGCGGGAGCCACCGATGCGCCACCTTCAAATGCGTAGCTCAGACCGCTATGCACACCAATGCCCTTGAGCAGACTGGATTGCTTGTGGTTCGGTGTCTGCGCGATTTGCACGCCCGTCGCATCGAACCGGATATCCCCACCAGTGGCATTCACCACATAGACCGGCTCCGCCTGGGAGGGGGAGAGGTCAATGAAACGCCCGGACCGATCCGACAGATCACGCTGGACCAGCGGCTCGCCCTGCGCATATACGAGCGATGCGGTCAATAGCGAGACGGCGGCAAATAGAGGTTTGAGCATGATGTCTGAGGGTTGGGGCAAATAGCGCGAGGGCGGTATTGACTGCGGCTGTTGAGCGCATCTTCAGCCGCGAGGCGGAAAAACACCTTGAAGCGCAATGCAGAACTGCAGTGTCAGATAGGGCGGCAGATTGTTGTGTGGTTGTCCACCGCCTGCGGGGAGCAGTTGGTTGGGTGCCATCACGACTGAACCTGTCACGGGGGCAGACACAAAAGCGCGGTTCGGAGCGGAGCCCAATGCAG
>CALMCS010000260.1 GCA_937862875.1 uncultured Comamonadaceae bacterium | reverse complement strand
GGCAAAACCCGATCCCAAACCCACCGCATAACCCTTGTAGGAGCAGAGCTTGCTCGCGAAGACGGTTTACCAGCCGATTAATATTTGGGCTGACACACTGCCTTCGCGAGCAAGCTTTGCTCCTACAGTGAATTGGGATGGCCATAAAATTTGGCCATAAAAAAGGCCTCGCATCTGCGAGGCCTTTTATTTTGGCTTCAATCGGTTCAACTTTGCGGCCTCATTCCCTGTGCCATCCCGAACATGAACAGCAATAAATCATGGTCGGGTTTGGTCGCCACGGAGGCTTTCGCCACCCGTGGTATTGCGCAGTGTTCGCCCTCTACGGACGCACCGATGACCTGCATGCGTGGCTGCTCCCAGGCAGCCACCGCCAATGAAGCAACTGCCAAGGCTCCAACCAAAAACAAACCTCGTGCAATTTCGAGTTTCATCGCTATAAACCTTTGATAGCGCTGCCAAACGCCGTCTCGTAAAAGTAGACGAGTTTCTTCCAGTCAGCATCGCTGAACGACGAATGGCGGCGCATTTGTTTCATGTCATGGGAGGCGGCGCGATAGGCGGTCAGACGCTGACGGCACTTCTCCAGATCGATCAAGGCCACTTCAACCTTGGCCGAATCCCCTTCGCCGGTCACCCGTACAAAAACGTGTTTGATGTAGATGCAGCTGTGCTGCCAACGGCCCTTGTGCATGCGCGCCATGTTCTCGGCGAGGTCTTTGAGCACGCGCTCATACACCGCTTCGCCGTACTGCGCACGACCACCGGCGGCTTCCCACTTTTCCAGCTCGTCAAAGCCGTCCAGGGATTTGGTCACCAGCAGCGCACGCCACTTGTATTGCGGATCCGGCTGGGCACCGCAGAAGACGATCTCCGGCACACGCACGCCGAGCTTGCTGACGCCGGTCAGGGCATCCAGCTCACGCAATACGGTCGGACGGCCAAACGGGTGCAGCCAGCTACGATAAATGTGTCCGGTCTGGCGCTTGGCATACAGCAGTTGACCATCACGCCCCACGACTCGCTGAACACCACTTTGGCCACCACGGCGGACATTGGGTTCTTCTACCCATTCGCCTTGCTGGTTCCAGTAGTAGTCGAAACGATCCTGCGGAGCGACGTCCGTCTCTGCTGCAAATTGCACTGCCATCCTGCTACCTCTTGCGTAATACGTAGACCCGCCACATCGCGTATAGCGGGATAAAATCCAATTGTTCCTGAATGCGGAAACCGGCGGCTTCGAATTCTTTCTCGACCGTAGCGGCCGGTAACACAAAACGGTTCTGGTAACCTTCCTGCCCACGTTTTGCCTCGGAGCGCTTGCGCTTCCAGGACTTGAAATTGCCATCCACCCACAGCGAAATAATCACGCTGTCGCGGGTCACACGCTCGAATTCACGCAGGATTGCCATCCGATGCTCGGCTTCACCGATGTGGTGCAGCAAGCGCATGCAGAAAATGCTGTCGACGGCGTTGTCCGGTAAAGCGATGTCGAACGCGGAGGTGTGCAAGGGTTGTACCCTTTTCACCACATCAGCCGGTTGCGCCTGCATCGCGGTCTTGATCATTGATTCGGAGTTGTCCGCACCGATGATTACCCGATTCGATTTTTCCGCCAGCATCGGCCAGAAACGGCCTGCACCGCAGGGCAAATCCAACACCAGCCCCGGCTCGCCTGCCAGAGTCAGCGCCTTGCGGGCCAACTGAACATCGCGCCAATGAGACAAACGGCGCCCCAGATTGGCTTGATGCTTGTGCAGATATTTCTGCGCATGGTTGTCGTCGTACTTTTCGGAAAAATCGAGCTTGATCGGGCCGGCCATCACCAGGACTCCTGAATTACTGATGCCCCCACCTTAGGGATGGGGGTGTCAGTGTCAGGTCATCCAATTGTGAAAATTTCGTTGGGTAAACCGCCAAACTATTTCAGAGTTATACAGGATTTAGACAGGTAAGCGGGAGTAGCGCGGGGCCACTACGGGCTTCAAAGTTTGCCAAGATCCACTTCGAAGCGGCAGCCATTGGGTTCCATCGTGCTCAAACTGACGCTCCAGCCCTCGTTCTCGCAGATGCGCTGCACCAGCGACAATCCGAGTCCCAGACCCTCGCCGCGTTTCTCGGCCCCGCGCACGAAAGGCTGAAACATCGCCTCGCGTTTTTCCTCCGGAATGCCCACGCCGGAATCTTCGACGATAAAGCCGTTGCCGGTCAGCGTCAGGCGAATAAAACCTTTTTCGGTGTAGTGGCAGGCGTTGCGCAGCAGGTTGCCCATCACCGCCCCCAACAAGGTCGCATTGAAACGGGTCTGCGTTGGTTGTCCTGGGGCGAAATCCAGCCTCAAGCCCTTGGATTCAATCGGCTCACGCCACACACACAGTAACCCTTCAGCGACTTGCGAGAGGCTTTGCTGAGG
>CALMCS010000259.1 GCA_937862875.1 uncultured Comamonadaceae bacterium | reverse complement strand
TGGAAGCTGTCGATTCCGCACCCCGTCACAGGCGAACGATTGAATCTGCACAGTGGCCTCTCGCTGGACCCGCAAGCACTAATGCAACCGCAACCGCAACCACCGGATGCAGCCGAAGAAGTCCCGGTCAGCGCCGACGTGCACGAATGGCGCAATCGCGTGCTGTCCATGCCTTGGCAATTCGCCGACCGCGCGTAGTGAGTCCTCACCACAGTTCGCTCAACCCATCCCAACAACACACAAGCGTGAGATGTATCGCTTTGGTTTTGGGGTGTGGTCTGACACGGCAACTACATGTGCCGCGCTTCTAATAGGAACTTCGACCGGTCGGCAATCCTTCATTGCTGGCCACCCCTGCCCGGATCGCCCGGTGCTTGATCTTGGCGCGACAACCAGGAGCCACACCATGTCAGCCTACGCAACCATCCATGGCCTTGTGACGTACCGTGAGGGGGAAGGCATCCCCATCACCATTCCGGAAGGTCCCGTCGAACTCGACTTCGCCCCCGACAGCGTCACGCTCAGTTGGATGGACGACGCCAGAACCGCCGGCCTCACCGCCATCCCGCGCGACGAATACGAACGCTATCTGCGAGAAGGCAAGATTCAGCTCATGCCCGGCAGCAACGATGGTGGCGGTGGAAATGAAGCCGATGGCAGCGATGGCGGTAATGACGGTGGAAGTGGTGACGGCGGCGGTGGAGGAGATGGCGGCGGTGGTGGAGGCGGAGACTAGTCAGTCCGCCAACCCCAAACCTCCAAGCTCCCTAGCGTCAAAGTCTCAACACCTCAACGCCTCAATGCGCCGCTGCACCTGAATGCGCGACGCGCCTCGACACCGGTTGGCGCTTCAGTCGCGTCTCCCAGAACGCCACTGCCAGCAATACCGCCGTGGTCAACCATCCCATGACAAGCAGGTTGCTGGAATAGCCCAGCGGCACCAGCGCCAGCAGGGCCAACGCGCCCACCACGTGCGAGACGGGAATGCTGCCGTACACGATCTTCTTGTAGATCGCACTGCCCAGCAGATACACCGCAGGGCCGCCCACCAGCACCCATACCTGCGCGGTGGTGAGGTGGCCATGCGGATGCGCCATCACCAGATCATTGCCCACCGCACTGCCGATGATGCCGGCCACCAGAATCACATGGATGTAGTGGAAATACGCGCCGATGCGGCCCGGGTCGTCGGAGCTGGTGATGACCTCGCTCGCGTCCTTGCTCGACGTGCCGAAATACAGCCACCACATCGCCAGCATGCCGATGAAGGTCGCGGCCAGCGCCAGCAGCACGTCGTTGTCCCAGTGCTTCTGCTCGGTCAGCACGGCACCCGTGGCGACCAGCGTTTCGCCCAGCGCCACGATCACGAAGGCCTGGCAACGCTCGGCCAGATGACCGCCCTCGATGGTCCAGTCGCTGGTCACCGATTTGCCCATGCCGGGCAGCGCGAAGCCGATCATCGGAGAGAAGTATTCACAGGCGATGGCCAGTATCCAGAGCGCCACGCGCCAGTGGTACATATCGGTCAAGCCACCCGCCACCCACAGCACCGCGGAAATGCTCAGCCAACCCAGCATGCGCCGGTAATTCGGGGCCAGAGGATGGTCGCGCCCCAGCATCCACACGACGCCCAGGGTGCGCCCAACCTGCAGCGCCGCATAACTCAGCGCAAAGATCAGCCCACGCTCGCCAAACGCCTCCGGAATGCTGCATGACATCAGCAGCGCCAGCAGCATCGAAGCAAACAGCAGTCCGCGAACGCGCGGCTTCTCGGGGTCGAACCAGTTGGTGAACCAGCAGGTGTACTGCCACCCAAGCCACACGCCAAACCAGAGAATCACGGTCTCCAGCAGCCCCGTGAAGTTGAGCTGATTCAGCAGCTTGTGGCTGAGCTGAGTGATCGCGAACACGTAGACCAGATCGAAGAACAGCTCTTCGAAGGTCACGCGGGCATGGTGCCCGTCACGCGCGCGGACGATGGCGTCGGCAGATCGCGATGATCGCGACGCGGGGGATGATGAAGGATTGGGATGTACGCCGCTGTTGTGTTTCATATGTCACGAGTCGACCCCGGCAAATTCGCCAAGCTCTATCGTGACAGATAAAACAATAGCACGCTGTGCAACCAAGCTGTCCATTGGCGCTGTGCATGCTCGAACGGAGCGCGGTCTTTTGCCCCGTGCTTTCGCTTTACGTCGGTTCTTTGGGCGCGCGTTTCGGGTCCTTGCGACCCTTGCGCTTGTCGAGCAGCGCCTTCTTGGCCGAGCGCTCTTCCTCGCGCACGGCGGCCTCTGCCAGCCAGACCTCGAACTCGTCCGGTGTCTCGAGCGTGATCCGGCCCAGAATACCGCCGCGGTACTCCACCAACACAATCTCGGCCGCCTTCTGCAGGTTGAGCTTGCCTCCCGACATCACCGCGCCGCGTTTGCGGGCGATTTTCTCGAGCAGCTCGTCATCGTGCGCCGCCGCAATCTCTGCGGGCGTCATGCCAAATTTGTAGCGCGCCTCCAATTGAGCGCCGTAGCGTTGCTTCAGGTACGCCAGCAAATCGAGTGCCACCGATTCCTCGTCGTAGGCATTGCGACCCACGGCACCGGACGCGGCGAGTCGGTCGCCACTCTGGGTGACCGAAATACGCGGCCACAGCATGCCGGGCGTATCCCACAGGTAGAAATCGTCCGCCACCACAATGCGCTGCTCTTGCTTGGTCACACCCGCCTCGTCGCCGGTTTTGGCCTGGCGCTTGGAGGACAGCGTGTTGATCAGCGTGGACTTGCCCACGTTGGGAATGCCGCAGATCAGCACGCGCATGGGGCGCGCCAGACCGACACGGTTCGGTGCCAGCTCACGGCAACCGTCGATCAAGCGCTTGGCAGGCGCCGTATCGGACGCATCCAGCGCAATCGCGCGCGTGCCTTCCTTGGCGTTGTACCAATCCAGCCAGAGCGGCGTGCGCTCGGCATCGGCCAGATCCTGCTTGTTGAGCACCTTGAGCGTGCGCTTGTGCCCCGTCAGCTCGGCCAGGAGCGGGTTGGCACTGGAGCCAGGCAGGCGTGCGTCCACCAACTCGATGACGACATCGATGTCCTTGACGCGCTCCTCGATCGCCTTGCGCGTCAGGTGCATATGACCGGGAAACCACTGAATGGCCATGGAACTGTACTTTCACGAATAGAGACAAATCGCATCCAGTGGTAGAAACACGGTCACTACCACTTTCAACAACAATGCGAGCATGGGTCGGGCTTGGGGGTTTTTCTTCAGGCAAGGCGCATCGCCCACAACACTTTCATGTCACTGAATTCATCCCAGCGCAGCAAACAGGACAACGATATTCTGTTCAAAGGCATCATTTGCGCACTCATCGGCGCCATCATTTTGCTGGCACCGTATTTCTCGCGCGCCCCCGATGTGGTGGAAATGATGCGCCAAGCCTATATTGTCGGCTGGTTTGCACTGGCTCTTGGAATTGCATTTCTCGTGCAATTCGCAGTGCGCCTCCGCAAGCGACGCGCCAATCAGGCGACGATCGAGAGCTACAAAGAACAAAACAGCAAAAACAACAAAAAGTCCGATCGCAAGCGGTGATTCACAACAGCACCTCGCAGCACTCCGACTCCCAAGGAGCTTTGTTGCCCGTCGAGCAAATGATGGCCCGATGGGCACAACGCCCGCTGCCCTGCTCACTGGAACAAGCGCTGGGTCAGTTTTCCGACTACCAGCAACTGGCCCGCACCCTGAACATCACCCTGCGCGCACCGCCGCCCGAACCCACGACCTGTTGCGGCAAAGGCTGCAACGGCTGCGTTTGGGAGGGATTTTACGGTGCTACTCAATTTTGGTTGGAAGACGCGCAGGAAGCCCTTTTGCGCGCCGCGACTCAGAATGGGTCCGAGACGCCCTGATCACTTCATTCATCACACCACCATAAAGAAGAGAGCAAACGCCATGGAGACAACCACAAAGCCGCACCCCTCGACCAAGCCACGCACCGGAGGACAGGTGCTTGTGGACCAACTGATCGTGCACGGTGTGAAGCAACTTTTCTGCGTGCCGGGCGAAAGCTACCTCGCCGCACTCGATGCGCTGCATGACGCCAAGGTCGAGGTCACCATCTGCCGCCAGGAAGGCGGCGCAACGATGATGGCCGAGGCCCAGGGCAAGCTCACCGGCGAGCCCGGCATCTGTTTCGTCACCCGCGGCCCGGGTGCGACGAATGCCTCGGCCGGCATCCACATCGCGCATCAGGACTCCACGCCACTCATCGTCTTTGTCGGCCAGGTCGCCCGCGGCATGCTCGATCGCGAAGCGTTTCAGGAGCTCGATTACGGCGCAGTCTTCGGCACCATGGCCAAGTGGGTCGTGGAAATCGATGACGCCAAGCGCCTGCCCGAGCTGGTCTCGCGCGCCTTCCACGTCGCCACCTCCGGCCGCCCCGGCCCCGTGGTCATTGCACTGCCCGAGGACATGCTGACCGACATGGTCCAGGTCGCAGACGCCAAGCCCTACTCCGTCACCGAAATCCATCCCGGCGCCGACGCGCTGCGCGAGCTGAAAGCCCGCCTCGACAAAGCCGAGCGCCCGGTGCTCATCATCGGCGGCAGCCGCTGGAACGAACAGGCTGTGCGCGACACGGTCACGTTTGCCGAGCATTGGCAACTCCCGGTCTACTGCTCGTTCCGCCGCCAGATGCTCTTCCCCGCCACGCACGCCAATTACGGCGGTGATCTGGGCCTGGGTGTGAACCCCAAACTGCTCGCGCGCATCAAGGCCAGCGATCTGGTGATCGTGCTCGGCGGCAGGCTGTCGGAAATTCCGTCGCAAGGCTTCGAGCTCTTCGACATCCCCATGCCGCAAATGGACATGGTCCACATCCACGCCGACGCCAACGAGCTGGGCCGCATCTACCACGCAGCACAATCCATCAACGCGACGCCACAAGCCATGACGGCAGCGCTCGCGCAACTGGGCAAGCCCACGGCACAGCCCAAGTGGGCCCAACACACGGCCGACGCACACGCCGAATACCAGGCCTGGAGCGACCCCAGCAAGATCCAGATCCCCGGCAACCTGCAGATGGGCGAAATCATGGGCCACCTGCGCGAGGTGCTACCGGCCGACACCATCTTCTGCAACGGCGCAGGCAACTTCGCCACCTGGGTACACCGCTTCTGGCCGTTCACCACGTTCGCCAGCCAGCTCGCACCCACCAGCGGCTCCATGGGCTACGGCCCACCAGCCGGCGTGGGCGCCAAGCGTCTGTGGCCTGAGCGCGAGGTCGTGATCTTTGCGGGCGATGGCGACTTTCTCATGCACGGGCAAGAGTTCGCGACTGCGATCCAGTACCAACTGCCGGTCATCGTCGTCATCCTCGACAACGCCATGTACGGCACGATCCGCATGCACCAGGAGCGCGAATACCCGGGCCGCGTGAGTGGCACGGAGTTGAAGAACCCGGATTTCAGCGCCTACGCCAAGGCGTTTGGCGGACATGGCGAGCGTGTGGAGCGCACGGAAGAATTCGCGCCCGCGCTGGCACGCGCTCGGGCCAGCGGCTTGCCGAGTATTCTTCACTGCTTCATCGATCCAGAGGCGATTACACCGACGGGAACGTTGAGCGGGATGCGCAAGGCGGCCGAGGAAAAGTTGCGCAAGTAACCCTCCACCAGCGCCAAGCATCAATCGCAAAGGAAATTCACGATGACCCAGCTCAGCTTGAGCCAAAACCAGCTTCTCATCAACGGCACGGAAATCGATTTCCCCGTCGAAGTCGAAAAACTCAAGCAGATACTGGGCCCGTGCAGGCACACGCTCACCGAGTACAACCAAGTCTATACATGGGACGACATCGGCGT
>CALMCS010000258.1 GCA_937862875.1 uncultured Comamonadaceae bacterium | reverse complement strand
GGTAACGCACTGGAGGCGCTGCGGAGGCCAAATACACCTTGGTGGCACCCGCGTCGCGAGCCATCTGCACGAGTTCCTTGGAGGTCGTGCCGCGCACGATGGAGTCATCCACCAACATCACGCGGCGGCCCTTGAACTCGCTGCTGATCGCGTTGAGCTTCTGGCGCACGGACTTCTTGCGTGTGGACTGGCCCGGCATGATGAAGGTGCGACCCACGTAGCGATTCTTCACGAAGCCTTCGCGGTAGGGAATGCCCAGCAGTTGCGCGAGTTGCATGGCGCTTGGACGGCTGGATTCCGGAATCGGGATGATCGCGTCGATTTCGCTGGGCGGCACGGTGGAGATCACGCGCTTGGCCAGCGTCTCGCCCATGTTCAGGCGCGCTTGGTAGACCGAAATACCGTCCATCACCGAATCGGGACGGGCCAGGTAGACGTATTCGAACACGCAGGGGTGCAGCATGCTGGACTCGGCGCATTGCTCGGCCATGACGCGACCATCGTCCTGAACGTAGATCGCTTCACCGGGAGCCACATCGCGCTCGAGCTGGTGCAACGTGCCTTCCAGAGCCACGGATTCGCTGGCGAACATCACGGTGCCGTCAGCGCTCTTGCCCATGCACAGCGGACGAATGCCGAACGGATCACGGAACGCGAGCAGACCATAACCGGCGATCAGCGCGATCACGGCGTACGAGCCCTTCAGGCGCTTGTGCACGGCGCGAACCGCCTTGAACACGTCAACGCTCTTGAGCGGCGCGCCGCTGCTGGCACGGGCCAGCTCATGCGCCAGCACGTTGACCAGAACTTCGGAGTCGCTCTCGGTATTGGTGTGGCGGTGATCGGTGCTGGCCAGCTCTTCACGCAACTGCTTGGCGTTGGTGAGATTGCCGTTGTGCACCATGACGATGCCGAACGGCGCGTTCACGTAGAACGGCTGCGCCTCTTCTTCGCTCGATGCGTTGCCCGCGGTGGGGTAACGGCATTGGCCCAGCCCCACGGAGCCCGGCAGCGCACGCATATTGCGCGTGCGGAACACGTCTTTCACCATGCCCTTGGCCTTGTGCATGAAGAACTTGCGTCCATCCTGCGTAGCAATGCCTGCAGCGTCTTGCCCGCGATGCTGAAGCAGCAGCAAGGCGTCATAGAGAAGCTGATTGACAGGGGCCGTACTGACCACACCGACGATTCCACACATATTCGGTTTCCATTTCGCGGCGGAATCAATCCGCCGAATACTCACAAAAATTCCAGCTGATTTCGCGGGACAGCAATTGTCGCCGCGAATTTGCAATTCAGACGGGTAGCCGCGTTCCCAGTTCCACTGGCAGACCGGCGGGCAGCCCTGTCGGCAATTCCATGGGCAGAAGCGGCTTCACCGCGCCCAGCGCACTCTCCAATATGGAGGCGGAGTACGCGTTTTTCCACCACTCGGCCTCGTGCATCGGCGTCATCGCAGCCACCACGGCCACGACCAACAGCACCAGCACGCCTCTGAGCAGGCCAAACAAGGCCCCCAGAGCGCGATCGGCAGGCCTCAGCCCGATCGCATCTATCAATTTTTTCATGACCCAGGCGAGAAAGCTGCAGGCAAAAATCGCCACCACAAACACGATCACGAAGCCGACGGCGTTCTGCACCATCGGGTCATAGTCTTTCATGGGCAGAAGCGCCGCGGCGTCGGCCGCGAACCACTGCGCCAGAAAGAACGCAGCGATCCAGCTGGCCAACGACAGCAGCTCGAACACCAGTCCACGCCAGGCGCCGATGACCAGCGAGGCCACCAGCACGATGATGCACAACCAATCCAGCGCAGCCATGCGCAGCTCCGATCAGTGTGTCAGGGTTACAGAGGAATCACGGAAGCTGGCAGACCCAGCCCCTTGACCCGACTGGCCGCCTTGTCAGCTTCGGCGCGGCCCGTGAACGGACCCACTCGCACGCGGGTGCGCTTGCCGTCCTTGGTATCCACCGTCTGGGTGAATGCCTTCAGACCCGCTCCAGCCAGCTTGCCGCGCACTTCCTGCGCCTTGTCGGCGTCCGCAAATGCACCCACCTGCACGATGAAGCGCCCTTCCGCCTTGGCCGCCGCGGCAGCCGGTGCCGAGTGGCTGGAGGAAGAGGACGAATCCCGTCCCTCGAGCAAGGCACGAGCGCGCGCCGCGTCGTCATTGGACGGCTTGGGTTCTGGCTTCTGCTTGGGCTCGGGCTTCGGTTCGGGCTTGGGCTCGGGTTTGACTTCGCGCTTGGGCTCCGGCTTTGGCTCGGGCTTGGGTTCTGGCTTGACCTCGGGTTTTGGCTCGGGCTTGCGCTCCGGCTTCACCTCGGGCTTCGGTTCAGGCTTGGGCTCTGGCTTGCGCTCAGGCTTGACTTCCGGTTTCACTTCCGGCTTGGGCTGAACCACCACGGGTTTTGGTGTCGGCGCTGGCGGCGGCACCACGGCCGGTGCCGGCAGCGGAGCCGGAGTCGCGCGTGGCGCTGGCGTGGTCACGATTTCTTCGCCATCTGCCAGACCGGAGTCATGCGCAGACGAAGCACCCTGACCGGCAGAGGTACCCGAACCCGGCACCACCAGAGGCGCAACATTGTTGCGATCCGGCACGCTGATGGGAACGTTGACAGGAACTGGGCGTGGCTTGGAGTCGAACAGCAGGGCAAAGCCTGCCACACCGACGACGACCAGAACAGCGGCACCAATCAGACGGTGACGCGCACGGCGGCGCATCACTTCGACACTTTCCGCCTGAGCGGCGACGCGCGAGCGCCTGGTAGCTTTGCTGCTACCCGTATCTTTTTCTTTCTGACCGGACCAGGGAAACTTGATAAATGCCATTAGGTTCGGACTCTGTACGGACTCGTTATGCGCCCAAGTGCTTGGCCTGCAGACGAGGCGTGCCGTGCTGAAGAACACCGCCCACTGTGTAGAACGAGCCAAAGACCACAATTCTATCAGCCGGGTCGGCAGCCGCGATTGCTGCTTGTAACGCCGCTTCCGGATTGGCGTGCAGCGATGTCTTCACCTCGCGCTTGGTCCCGGCGACCATCTGCAGCGCATTCCATTTTTGCTGGAGGTGCGCCGCGGTGTCGGCTCTCGGCGTCGGCAAATCGGTGAAGTACCAGCGATCGATCAGCGGACCGATCTTGTTCAGCATGGGCGTCAGATCCTTGTCCGCCATGGCTCCGAACACGGCATGCGTGACCGGGAAATAACCCATGGCGTCGAGATTCGCGGCGAGCGCGGCGACCGAATGCGGGTTGTGGGCCACGTCGAGCACCATGGTCGGCTGACCGGGGATGATCTGGAAACGACCCGGCAACTCGACCATTGCCAACCCGGTACGCACCGCTTGCGCCGTGACGGGGAGCTTGTCGCGAATGGCTTCGAACGCGGCGAGCACGCCCGAGGCATTCACCAGTTGATTCGCGCCGCGCAGCGACGGATAGGCCAGCCCCGAATAGCGGCGGCCACGTCCGGCCCACGCCCATTGCAGCTTGTCGCCCGAGAAATTGAAGTCATGCCCGAAGCGCCACAGCTCGGCACCGATCTCTTCGGCATATTGAATGATGCTTTGCGGCGCCACCGGATCGCTGACGATGACGGGCTTGCCGGTGCGCATGATGCCGGCCTTCTCGCGACCAATGGTTTCACGGTCGTTGCCGAGAAATTCCATGTGGTCCAGATCGATGCTGGTGATGATCGCGCAGTCGGTGTCGATGATGTTGGTGGCGTCGAGCCGCCCACCCATGCCGACTTCGAGAATCGCCACATCCAGTTTGGACAGGCTCAACAGGCGCAGGATTGCCAGCGTGGTGAATTCGAAATAGGTGAGCGAGATTTCTGCGCCGCCCTGAACCCGGGCCTGCTCGACCGCGGCGAACTGCTCGACGAGCTGCGCGGCGGTGACGATCTCGCCATGAACGCGGCAGCGCTCCTCGAAATGCACCAGATGCGGTGAGGTGAACACGCCCGGCTTATAGCCCGATTGCAGCGCCACCGCTTCCAGCATGGCGCACGACGACCCCTTGCCGTTCGTGCCTGCCACGGTGATCACGGGGCAGTCGAAACGCAGGTTCAGCCGCTTGGCCACCTCGCCCACGCGCTCAAGGCCCATTTCGATGTTGCGGGGGTGCAGGCTTTCGCAATAGTTCAGCCAGCCATCCAGAGTGTCAGGTAGATTGTGCATACAGCCTTCAATTGTCGCCGACGCCAGCATGAGCGATGATAAGAAGCATGAGTACCCCCACAATCATCATCTATGGAATCCCCAACTGCGACACCGTGAAAAAGGCCCGGACCTGGCTCACGGAACAGGGAGTGGACTACCAATTTCACGACTTCAAGAAGCAAGGCGTGCCCGCCGATCGCCTACCCGCCTGGATGAAGGCCGTGGGCCGTGACAAGCTGCTCAACACCAAGGGCACGACCTGGCGCAAATTGGAAGCCGATGTACAGGCCCGAGCGGCAGACGACGCTGGCGCGGCGCTGGTGATGCAGGAGCATGCCTCCGTCATCAAGCGCCCCGTCGCCGAATGGGACGGCAAGGCCGATGGCCGCGTCACGGTAGGTTTCAACGCCGACCAATGGAGCGAACTACTGAACGCTTGAGCTGATCGATAGCCTTTACGTAGATTTACGCGTCTGATCACAGTTTTTGACGCTTTGCGCCTAAACTTTTCCTCAGTCTGCCGCGTTAAGCGTACAGCAAGGAGTTTCCGCTCATGACCAAGTTCATCGCCTTTACCGCTCTCGCCCTCTCGGCCGCCACGGGCACGACCGCTTTTGCCCAGGAACAGGGCCGCGTGCTGTCGGCCACGCCCGTGATTCAGCAAGTGGCGATTCCCCAGCAGGTCTGCAGCAACCAGATGGTCTACAGCCAGCGCCAGCCCAGCGGCGCGGGCGCGCTGTTCGGTGCCGTCGTCGGTGGATTGGCCGGCAGCGCGATTGGCGGAGGCTCCGGCCGTGCCGCTGCAACCGCCATCGGCATGATGGGCGGCTCGATTGTCGGCAATCAGGTCGAAGCGGGCCCTCCCGGCTACCGCCCGATGCAGACCTGCGGCATGCAGACGACCTACCAAAGCCAGACCGTCGCCTATGACGTGACCTACGAGTACGCCGGTCGCCGTTACACCACGCGCACCCAATACGATCCGGGCCGCTGGATTCCCCTGTCCGTGCAACCGATGGACCAGGGCGGCTATCAGGGCTACCAAGGCAATCAAGGCGGTGGCTACGGCAACTACGGTTACGGTTATGGGTCCGACCCACGGTATCAGCAGCCCTATCCGCAGCAATACCAGTATCAGGACCAGTACCCGCAGCAACCACAGCAACAGCAATATCAGCAGTACCCACAGCCTCAGGCGTCGGGCGGCGGGTATTCCGATCAGGGGTATTACGACCAACAGGCTCAAGCTCAAGCTCAAGCTCAGGCCTACCCCGACAACCGCTACGACAACGGCAGCTATCCGCAGCGCGGCGTGGTGGTGACCGGACAAACCAGCGGCGGCGTGCAAACCTACCCGGTAGACGCCGGTCAGGTGGATCAGGCGGGCCAACTGGACTACCGCAATTCGCGCGGCGAGCCCTATCGCCCCTGAGTTTTCGGACCGTCCCAACCACGAAAAGGAGCCTCAGGGCTCCTTTTTCTTGATGGCCGTACGCTGAGATTAATTGGCGAAAATACACACACCTTCCGCGCGAGCCTAGAATTGAGGGTTTGACCTATCCCCAATCCACTGATATTCAGCGCATTCCATGACCACCGAAAAAATTGATGGCGTTTCCGTCACGACCAAGGCCAATGTGTACTTTGACGGCAAATGCGTGAGCCACAACCTCACCTATCCCGACGGCACGAAGAAATCCGTGGGCGTGGTGCTGGCAGCCGAACTCACCTTCGGCACCGCCGCAGCGGAAATCATGGAGTGTGTCGGTGGCGCGTGCGAGTACAAACTCGACGGCACCGATGCGTGGGTGAAGTCCGGCCCGGGCGAAAAGTTCAGCATTCCGGCCAACTCGAAGTTCGATATTCGGGTGACTGAGGCGTATCACTACATCTGCCACTACGCGTGAATCCCCCGGGATTTCAGCGCAGCGTCGTCACCCAACACCTTCACGGATAACAATATGGCAAATATTCTGCAAACCCTCCCCGTCGGCCAGAAGGTCGGCATCGCCTTCTCCGGCGGCCTCGACACCAGCGCCGCACTGCGCTGGATGAAGAACAAGGGCGCTGTGCCCTACGCGTACACCGCCAACCTCGGCCAGCCCGACGAAGCCGACTACGACGAAATCCCCCGCAAGGCGATGGAATACGGCGCAGAGCAGGCCCGCCTGATCGACTGCCGCACGCAGCTGGCCAACGAAGGCATTGCCGCGATCCAGGCCGGTGCCTTCCACATCTCCACCGGCGGCATCACCTACTTCAACACCACGCCTCTGGGCCGTGCCGTGACCGGCACCATGCTCGTGGCCGCGATGAAGCAGGACGACGTGAACATCTGGGGCGACGGTTCGACCTTCAAGGGCAACGACATCGAGCGCTTCTACCGCTACGGTCTGCTCACCAATCCAGACCTGAAGATCTACAAGCCCTGGCTGGATCAGAACTTCATCGACGAACTCGGTGGCCGCACAGAAATGTCGGAATTCCTGATCAAGGAAGGTTTCGGCTACAAGATGAGCGTGGAGAAGGCCTATTCGACCGACTCCAACATGCTCGGCGCGACGCACGAAGCCAAGGACCTCGAGTTCCTGAACAGCGGCATCCGCATCGTCAACCCCATCATGGGCGTGGCGTTCTGGAAGCCTGAAGTCGACGTGAAGGCCGAAGAAGTCTCGGTGACCTTCGAAGAAGGCCGTCCGGTGGCCCTGAACGGCAAGCGCATCGAAGACCCGGTGGAGCTGTTCCTCGAAGCCAACCGCATCGGTGGCCGCCACGGTCTGGGCATGAGCGACCAGATCGAAAACCGCATCATCGAAGCCAAGAGCCGCGGCATCTACGAAGCCCCCGGCATGGCCCTGCTGCACATCGCCTACGAGCGCCTGGTGACCGGCATCCACAACGAAGACACCATCGAGCAGTACCGCATCAACGGCCTGCGTCTGGGCCGTCTGCTGTACCAAGGCCGCTGGTTCGACCCACAAGCCATCATGCTGCGCGAATCCGCCCAGCGCTGGATCGCACGTGCCGTGACCGGCACCGTGACCCTGGAACTGCGCCGCGGCAACGACTACTCGCTGCTGAACACCGAATCGCCCAACCTGACCTACGCTCCAGAGCGTCTGTCGATGGAAAAGGTCGAAGACGCGCCTTTCAGCCAGGCTGACCGCATTGGCCAACTGACCATGCGCAACCTCGACATCGTCGACACCCGCGACAAGCTGCGCGTGTACTCAGAAGCCGGTCTGCTGTCGCTCGGCGGCAATGCAGCCCTGGCTCAGCTGAACGACGGCAGCAAGAAGTAATTCGCTGCACGCTCATCCAGCGTCCCGATGAAAACCGCCCTTGAGGCGGTTTTCTTTTGCCTGCTGCACTTCAGCGGGCGCAGGCAGAAAGCGATGCCGGGTAAACCGTATTGTCTTTTTCCGACTCAAGCAAAATCAAGGTTTACACCGGACTCAATTGGAATTCATTCATCCATTGAGTCTTTCTTCAACGGGCCCTGCATTCCAAAAGAATGCGACCCCGCTCTGTTCGGGTCACATCACCGCGACCCGCAACGAAAGTCATTCATGCTTCGCCGAAATACCCTGCTAGCCGCCGCTGCCGTGGCCCTTACTGCCACCGTCCCCGCAATCGTTCACGCCAAGGACGCGTGGCCCGTCAAGACCATCACCCTCGTTCAGCCCTACTCGCCCGGCGGCACCAGCGACATGCTGGCGCGCATCATCGCGCTCGAGCTGGAAAAGCGCATCAATGCCAACGTCATCGTGGACAGCAAGGCCGGCGCGAATGGCAATATCGCCACCGCCTATGTGAGCCGCGCCAAGCCCGATGGCAGCACCTTCCTCGTCGGCTCCAGCAGCCCCGTGGTGATCTCGCCCACGCTGTACAAGAGCGTTCCCTACGATCCACGCAAGGACCTGACGCCCATCACCACCATCGCCAAGGCCCCGTTCCTGCTGGTGACCGGCGCGACCTCGGGCATCAACTCGATGGACGATCTGCTCAAGCAAATCAAGGCGGACAAGGTGAACTTCGGCTCGGCCGGCGCGGGCTCGCCGCAGCACATGATTGTCGAGATGTTCCAGATGCAGGCCAAGGTCAAGTCGCCGCACATCCCCTACAAGGGATCGGCACCGCTGGTGATGGCCGTCATGTCCAACGAGGTGCAGTACGCGATCGACAATCCCGTGCCCCTCAAGCCCCAGATCGATGCCGGCAAGATCAAGGCACTGGCGATCACCAGCAAGCACGCCTCGCCCAAGTTCCCCGGCGTGAAGAGCCTGCATGAACTCGGTTTCACCAACTTTGAAGTGGAACCCTGGTACGGCATGATCGGCTCCAAGAACATGCCCAAGGACCTGGCCGAGCGCATGAACCGCTATGTGCAGGACATCCTCGCGCAGGACCATGTGAAGCAGAAAATCTCTGACCTCGGCGCAGAAGCCTATGGCATGAGCAATGCCGAGTTCACCAAGTTGATCGACTCCGACATCAACAAATGGGGCGCTGCGGTGAAGGCGTCCGGCGCGACATCGGACTGATTCCACGCCATTTCAGGTCAATCGACCAAGGCCCTTCAGCATGGCTGGCGGGCCTTTTTTGCGCCATGACCCAATGAATCACTCACCTACCGTTACCCGCACTGGCAAAGTGGCCGGTAAAGTAGCGGTTCTGAAAAAAGGAATCCCCTCGTGAAGACTCGTTTTACAAGCATCGTTTGCGCAGCCCTTCTGGCTGCAACCGTTGGCACTTCGGCTATGGCTCAAGACACCGCGCCAGCAGCGGCAGCCTCCGGCGGCATGAGTGATGCAACGCAGAAAGCGCTCGACAAGCGCATGAA
>CALMCS010000257.1 GCA_937862875.1 uncultured Comamonadaceae bacterium | reverse complement strand
GGCTTCAATGCCTTCCACGCAATTCACCTGCAAGGTCTTGCACGCATTGCTCAGGTGCGTCAGGCTCTGGTGCAGCGCCCAGGCCATCAGCGGCTCGAACGCGTTCAACTGCAGCTGACCGGCTTCCACCGCCATCGTGATGGCCACATCATTGCCCACCACCTCGAAGCACACCTGGTTCATCACCTCGGGGATCACAGGATTGACCTTGCCCGGCATGATCGACGAACCCGCCTGGCGCGCAGGCAACTTGATGTCGCCCACACCCGCCTGCGGACCCGACGACAGCAAACGCAAGTCATTGCTGATCTTGGAAAGCTTCACGGCAATGCGCTTCAAGATTCCCGAAATATCCGCAAACGCACCGGTATCGCCCGTGGCCGCAATCAGGTCCGCCGCCTTGACGACGGGAACGCCAGACAACTCCGCCAGCTGGGCCACGACTGCGTCCGTATAACCGACGGGCGCATTGATGCCGGTACCGATCGCCGTACCGCCCATGTTGATCTCACACATCAGACTGGCCGACTCGCGCAGACGCTTTTCATCGTCGGCAATCATCGACACAAAGGCATTGAACTCTTGCCCCAAGGTCATGGGCACGGCATCCTGCAGCTGCGTGCGACCAATCTTGAGCACGTCCTTGAACTCCAGCGCCTTGACCTGAAACGCACCGCGCAACGCAGCCAGCGCCGCCAACAGGTCCTGAATGCCAAAGTAGGTCGCCAGCTTCACCGAGGTCGGATACGCATCATTGGTCGACTGCGACGCGTTGACATGGTCATTCGGATGAATCACGTCATACCGGCCCTTCTCCAGCCCCAGGGACTCGAGCGCGATATTGGCGATCACCTCGTTGGCATTCATATTCGTCGAAGTGCCCGCGCCGCCCTGAATCACATCCACCACAAACTGGTCGTGATGCTGCCCCGCGATCAACACATCGCAAGCCGAAGCAATCGCATCGGCCTGCTGCTGATTGATGGCCCCCATCGCCAGATTGGCCGCCGCAGCCGCCTTCTTCACATACGCAAACGCACGCACCAAGGCTGGCATCTCGGCCACGGTACGCCCGGTGATCGGAAAGTTCTCCACCGCACGGGCAGAGTGCACTCCCCAATAGGCGTTGTCAGGAATGTCCTTGGGACCCAAAAAGTCGCTTTCTTGGCGCATGGCAGGTAACTCGATTGATGATGTTTGAAAACTGGAACGTCCGGCCCGGCGACAACGCTCTGGGCCTCACAAAAAATGCATTTCAGACGTAGCAAAGCCCAACAAGTTCGCACCAAGGCGGTGCAATTCGAGTTGGGCTAAAGCGGCAGACTATGCAAAAGAATAGAGGAGATCCAAGATTTCTTGCATATCGATACAAATGTCGCACTAGATTGGTGCGAATTGGAGGGGGCGATGGAGTCGTGAAAAACAGATGCAGAGGTGCTCAACCCTGGACGTTTCGTCTCCGGTTGTATTGACTTCTACCCACGCACGGCAACGACCATCCAACCTCAAACAACAGGCTCACCGAGCTATTCAAGCGCGCTTGGAGCGAATGGATAGGAGCACGGGCACTCTGCACCCGAAAATCGCTAAATGCGCCCCTGACACTTAACGTCGATACTTCTTGGGGATGGGGTGAGTTCGGCAATCGAATGGCCCATCCGTCCCGTTGTCCCGAATACGCGCAGCAAAGAATTGTCGCTTGGAGCTGGCGGCGTGAAGTGCGTTCACTGTCACGGGATCGATCTGGCAATATTGATAGTAGGTCGACTTGAGCTGAATGAGCATGTGCTGCTCCGCTTAGTCGTAGCAAATCCACGAAACATCGCGTCCCTAGTTCACGTCTGCGCAAACAAACATAAACTAGGACACCCCACAACGACAAAAGCCCGTCCAATTGCTTGAACGGGCTTCCGAAGATTTTGGTGGCCTGGCGCGGAATCGAACCACGGACACGCGGATTTTCAATCCGCTGCTCTACCAACTGAGCTACCGGGCCACGGTAGACTTGAATTATATACCGACTTTTTGCCTTCTTTTAGAAAAAGAAGAAAAACTTCAGTTTTTTAATTCCGGGGGCTGCTTTCGCTACCCTCGTTTGTTACGGCCCAAGTCTACACCGAGTTGACGCAGCTTTCGGTAAAGATGGGTCCGTTCCAGACCTGTTTTTTCAGCGACCCGGGTCATTGAGCCGCCTTCGCGGGCCAAATGAAACTCGAAGTACGCTTTTTCAAAGCCATCACGTGCCTCGCGGAGGGGGCGATCGAGATCGAATCCCTGGTGCGACAGTGGGCCTTGCTCAATTTCCACGGTTGTCGTGATCGATGCAACCGGAAGTCCTTGTGCGCCGTTGACCACCGAGACGCCTGCCAGGCCCGCCACTCGTGCAACCGGGACTGCGCCGCCGTTGCTTTGTGCCGTTGCTGCCTGCTGCGCCTGGGGGGTGCCCGTGCTGCGTGCCAATCCCTGCTCGACTGCCTTGAGCAGCTTTTGCATGGTGATGGGCTTTTCTAGAAAAGAGAACGCGCCGATGCGAGTCGCCTCTACCGCAGTGTCGATGGTGGCGTGGCCACTCATCATGATGACCGGCATGTTGAGCATGCCTGCGGTTGCCCATTCCTTGAGCAGCGAAACGCCATCGGTATCTGGCATCCAGATATCAAGCAACACCAGGTCGTAGACATTGTCCAGACGAGCGCTGCGAGCCTGGGTGGCGTTCTCTGCGAGGTCCACGCTGTGTCCCTCGTCGTTCAGGATTTCAGACAACAGATCCCGGATACCCAGTTCGTCGTCAACCACCAGAATGTTTGCCATGTGTTTTGATACGCCCTTATTACACGATATGCGCGTGTTGTTAAAGTGTAGAAGCGATGTCGAGGGGGAATGATAGCGACACTTGTGCCCCTTTCACCACATCGTTTTCCACACGATTGACCAAATCGACACGAGCGCCGTGTTCGTCCGCTATTTTTTTCACCACCGCGAGCCCCAACCCTGTGCCGCGCGGCTTGGTAGTTACGTAAGGCTCAAATGCCCGTTGCAGTATATGTGCAGGAAAGCCAGGTCCAGAGTCTGACACAGTCAGGCGCACGCGATTGGATGAGTCACTCAAAACGGTGCTGATTCGAACCGGTTTTGCGGGCTCCTGGCTCTGTTCCGCCGCCTGTTGGGTGGCGTCCTGGGCATTTTGTAAAAGATTATGAATAATTTGGCGTAATTGTTGCGGATCGCCAGCGATGTGCGGGTTGCGTGCGTCCAGCTCCGCATCGACCGGCACGGCCGCGTTTTCGGCACCGTACAAATGCAGCACGTCCGTGACCAGCGCGTTGAGGTCCAGCGATTGGAGCTCGGCGGCGGGCAGGCGCGCGTAGTCGCGGAATTCGTTGACCAGGCGCTTCATCGCGTCGACCTGATCGACGATGGTCTTGACCGATTTGGTGAGGATCGCCTGCTCTGCCGGCGGCACCTTGCCTGCGAGTTTGATTTCGAGTCGCTCGGCCGAGAGTTGAATCGGCGTGAGTGGATTCTTGATTTCGTGGGCCAGACGGCGTGCGACCTCGCCCCAGGCCTGTGCGCGCTGTGCCGAGACGATTTCGGAGATGTCTTCGAACACCAGCAGGCGCGTGCCTTCGGGCAGCTCGGCCCCGCGGGCGACGAGGCTGGTGCCTTGCGGGCCCACGCCAGAGGGGGGCGCGTGCAGTTCAAACGGATGCTGCCAGTGGTCGAGCCCGTGATGGCTGCGTTCGCGCTGGAACTCGTCGAAGTGCTTTTGCACCGCGGCGGCGAATTCGGCAAGCCCGGGCACGTCCGCCAGCAGCTTGCCTTCGCAGGCGGCCATGGGCGCGCGCAGGATGCGGGTGGCACCGGGATTGGAGGACAGGATCACGCCCTGATCGTCCAGCACGATCACGCCGGAGGTCAGGTTGTCGAGAATGGTCTGCAGGTTGGCGCGGGCGGCGTCGACCTCGCCCATGCTGCTTTCGACCGCGGCGCGCGCGTCGGCCAGCTGCTGGGTCATGGTCGCGAACGAGCGCGTGAGGCCGCCCAGTTCATCGTTGCTTTGCAGGACGGCCTTGGGGCTCAGATTGCCGGAGGCGACTTCGCGCACGCCGTCGGCAAGCAGCAGCAATGGCCGCACCAGTTGGTTGCCGAGCAGCACCGCCAGCAACACGGCACCAAACACCGCCAGAAACAGACTCAGCGTGAGCGTGCCGATGTACATGCGGCGCAGTCCGCCGCGGGCCAGCGCGCGTTCCTGGTACTCGCGGTTGGCCTCCTGCACGGCGATGGCGTTGGCCATGAGTGACGGCGGCAGTTGCACGGTGGCCTGCAGGAAGCGCGGCTCGACCAACAGTCCCACCATGGGGCTGCTGACCTGCACCAGCGCCTTCACGCGCACGTTGTCGGGGTTCTGGGCGTCGCCAATGTCGTCCAGCCCCTCGATCTGAAAGGTGGTGCGCTCTTGCCGCGCGTTGCGCAGTTGTTGCGCGGAGGGACGCTCGGGGTTGAGGGAGAAGCGCGACTGTCCGGCGCTCGCCAGGGCTTGGCCAGAAGAGCTCCAGAGCACCATGTCGGATGCGCCGAGTTGGTCCTTGATGCGATCGAGCACCAGCCCCGCTGCGGCGTCCGGCACCTGTGCCAACTGGGTGCTGGCCTCGCGTGTCTTGGAGGCGATGTCCGCGCCCATGGTGTCGAGCGTGGCGCGGGCCAGCGATACGCCGGCGGTCAGAGCGCCCTCCACCCGCACGTCGAACCAACTCTCGATCGAGCGCGAGACGAACTGGTAGGAGACGACGTAGATGAGCAGGCCGGGGATCACGCCCACGACGAAGAAAATACCGGCGAGCTTCATCAGCAATCGGCTGCCGAAGCGCCCGCGCCGCATGCGCACCGTGAGACGCAACGCGCCCCAGGCCAGCACGGCCACCAGCACGACCGCGACGAGCACGTTCACGCCGACGAGCCACACGAAGTTGCGCTCGTACATGTCGCGGTTGTTGGTCGCCAAGGTGAGCAACAACAGCAGCACGAGCGTGATGGCGCACATCACCGCCGCGCCTACTGCCAGAGCCCAGCGCACGGTTCGGGATCGGCGCACTTGCTTGCGTGCCGATTCGGAGACCTGTGCGGCGGGCGCCGTCACTGCTCGGTCTCCACCGTGTTGGCGTTCAGGCGCACGCTGCGCGAGAGCAGCAGATTCCAGCCGGTTCGCCCTACGGTACTCAACTGCAAGGGCCGTGGGAGCTGCGACATGTCGAGGCGGAATTGAAAATTCAGCTGTTGATCGCCGCTGCCATCGAACACTTCGCTGTTGGCGATGTTCCAGCGCGAGATGCGTTGCATGACCGCGAGCGCATCGCTCAGGTCATCGAAATTCTGGCCCAGAGAAACGCCCAGGCCGCTGTCGGAAAATGGGGTGGAGGCTTGGCTCAGGCGCCAACGGCGGGTCAGCGGCTGATAGCTCAGGCGCATGTGGCGCGAGGCCTGCGCGACCACCTTGTCGGACCAATACCAGCGCTCGCGAATCACCTGCGCCTCGGCCACGAAGTACATGGCGATGCCTTTGTAGAGGGCGTCCTCTACCTGTTCCGGCAATTCAAAGCGCATGGAGGCGGACAGCATCAAGCCGCCCGATGTTTGATTCAGGCGGAAGTCGACGATCTCGCCGTTGCTGTGATTGGAGTTTGGGTTTGGGCTTTGGCTGGGGCCCTGCGCGTGCGCGGAGGGCACGGAGGCAGCAGCCAGCACGGCGAACAACACCGCGCTGACCAGAAACCACGCAACTATCCTGCCGCGTGCGTACAGCTCACGCAGCCAGCTTTTGCAAAAGTGCGTAGTAAAAGCCGTCATGGTCACCTGATGCATTCTCGCGGAGCTTGTCTTCTCCGATGGATTGGCCGGGCATTAAATGCCCTGGCGAGGTGAGTAATTGTGCGCCAGTGTTGCGTGAGACAAACGCTTTGACCCGGTTCTGCCCTTCTTCGTAAAAAACGGAGCACGTGCAGTAGAGCAGACGGCCGCCTGGTTTGACCAGCGGCCACAGCGCATTCAACAAACGCTCCTGCTGCGCGGCGAGTTGCGACAGGTCGGTCTCGCGGCGCAACCAGCGCACGTCCGGGTGGCGTCGCACAATGCCCGAGGCACTGCAAGGCGCATCGAGCAAGACCGCATCAAACAGCGCTCCGCCATTCGCCTGTTGCCACCAGTCATCGACCTTGGCGGCATCGGCCACCACGACGTTGGCCTTCAGATTCAGGCGTTCCAGCGTGTTGCCGATGCGCTTGGCGCGTTCGCCGTCGACCTCGAGGGCCGTCACCACCCAAGGAGACTGCGCACCCGCGTATTCCAGAATGTGGGCCGTCTTGCCGCCCGGGGCCGCGCAGGCGTCCAGGATCTGCAGGGGCTGCGATGTGTCCATGCCGTTCAGCAGCAACGGCGCGGCCATCTGCGCGGCGGCGTCCTGTACCGATACGGAGCCGGTCTCGAAGCCGGGCAGTTGCAGGACCGGAACGGCCTGCTGCAATTCAATGCCGCAGTCGCCCACGCGCTGCCCGTTCAGGCCCGTGTCCTCGAGGCGCTGCAGATACTCCGCCGCACTGCCCTGCTGTTGATTGACGCGCAGCGTCATCGGCGCGTGCGCGTTGTTGGCCTTGAGAATCTGTTGCCACTGATCGGGATAGTCCTGCTGCACGCGGCGAATCCACCAGAGCGGATGGTTCCACTGCGCGACCGGATCGCGATCGGTGGCGCCGACGAGTGCATCGCGCTCGCGCAGAAAACGCCGCAGGCACGCGTTCACAAAGCCGGATTGGCCACGCATGGCCGGGTTGCGCTTGGCGGCTTCCACGGCCTGGCTGACCAGCGTGAATGGAGGGTACGGTGCGGCGTTTTCATCCCACGCCAAGGCGAGTGCCGTGCACAGCAGGTTATCCACCAGCGAAGGCGGATTGCGATGGGCGAGCTCCTTGCGCAGCGCCTGCGCGCGGCCGAGCTGGCGCAGCGTCTGGAACAGCAGCGCCTGGACGCCCGGGCGCAGACTGCGCTCCACGTTGTCCAGCACGGCCGTGGCGGATTGCCCGCCGCGCACGGCCTGCAGGCACAGCGCGGTGGCTTCGAGTTGCTTCCACAGCGCGACCAGATGCGGTTCGCCGTTGCCGCTATTACTGCGTTGATCGGTCTTGTCGTGCGAGCGCGCAGTCGAAGAAGAAGCCGGGGTTGCGTGTGTCGCCATATGCAAAAAATTAGAAATCGTCGAGAACCAAACGCGCTCGGTCAGAGCATGTGCGCTGGTTTGAAACCAAACACCCAGGCCAGCACATTCGCTGGGAACTGGGCCACGGCCTTGTTGTAAAGATCCACAGCGTTGTTGAATTGCGTGGTCGCGCTGTCGATCTGCGCGCGCTGCAATTCGCTGCGCTGAATGAGCGATGCCATCGTCGCGCTGGCATCCACGTCGCTGTCCTGTTTCTGCACGGCGTCCACCAAGGATTGCCACGCCGCATCGAGCACCTTGCCGGCCGCAGACAGTGCGGTGCCGGCATTGGCATCGAGTGGGCGCGAGCGCATCACCGCCAGCGACGCCGCAAACTGCGTTCCCGAGGCACGCAGTGCCTCATGCCGCTGCGCATCCGCCGGCAGGCGCGGGCCGGAGACCACGGCATCGTATTCGCCGAGCAGCGCCGTGCGCCGCACCAGTTCCGCGTCCAGCGCCCCGAAGGCCTGAATCGCAGACGAGCGCAGTCGCATCAGTCGGTTGTAGGCACCGACGGCCCAGAACAGCAACACGGCCAGAACGATGAACCAGCTGGTCAGAAACATCCGCAGCAATCCGGTTGAAAAGACGGTTGGAGAATTCGGTGGATGAATTGGTGGATGGGCCATCAAATCATCGCTTGCGTGAACAGTCTAGCGCCTGTGCCGGTCATGAAGATCATGAAGGGCAAGTTCGTGCGCCGTGCTCAGTACGGCAAAAGCAAGCAACGCGATGCGATGCAATGCAAAGCGATGAATTGGCTCTCACAAAAAAGAAACTCCCGCGCTACTGGTGCAGCAATGCACAGCAGGGCGGGAGTCTGGACAAGCCGGGTTCAGGCAGCAATCGCTGCAGAACCCTTGGCTTGTGTGGCGTGGCCTACGGCCGACTGTTCAATTAGTCGGCTGCAGCAGCGCCTGCGTCGTACGTCGCTGGCTCGGCGGAGTCATCACCGCTGCCGGCGGTAGCCAGATCAGCAGCTTCGGCGTCGGCGATGGAGCGGCGCTCGGCCTCGTCCATCATGTCCTTGGCGCGACGTGCTTCGTGATAAGCCAAGCCGGTACCGGCTGGGATCAGACGACCCACGATGACGTTTTCCTTCAGGCCACGCAGCTCGTCGCGCTTGCCCATGATGGCAGCTTCGGTCAGAACGCGGGTGGTTTCCTGGAAGGAAGCAGCCGAGATGAACGAGTCGGTCGACAGCGATGCCTTCGTGATACCCAACAAGATGTTGGAGTACGTTGCTGGAATCTTGCCTTCCTTCTGCAGCGCTTCGTTGGTGTTCAGAATTTCCGAACGTTCCACTTGCTCGCCACCGATGTAGGTCGACTCGCCGATGTTCTCGACCACAACGCGACGCAGCATCTGGCGAACGATCACCTCGATGTGCTTGTCATTGATCTTCACACCCTGCAAGCGGTACACGTCCTGCACTTCGTCAACGATGTAGCGCGACAGTTCTTCGATACCGAGCAGGCGCAAGATGTCTTGCGGATCTGCCGGGCCGTCGACGACCAGCTCGCCCTTGTTCACGACTTGGCCTTCGTGGACCAGAACGTTCTTTTCCTTCGGAACCAACTCGTCCCAGACCTTGCCTTCTGGATCGGTGATCTGCAGGCGAACCTTGCCCTTGGTTTCCTTACCGAACGAGACCGTGCCGGTCATTTCTGCCAGCATGCCCTTGTCCTTGGGCGAACGCGCTTCGAACAGTTCGGCCACACGTGGCAAACCGCCGGTAATGTCGCGGGTCTTCTGACCTTCGACCGGGATACGGGCCAGCACT
>CALMCS010000256.1 GCA_937862875.1 uncultured Comamonadaceae bacterium | reverse complement strand
GCGGCTGAAATGCCGCTCCACACCCCGTTGGAAATGCGCTCTTCTCTCACGGAAACCGGTCGATTCAGAGAGTGAATCGGAGCGCGGGGAAAACCCTTTAACGGCTTCTGTCACATCGGGGTCACACTCCTGCGATCAAATGTAATCGTTTACATTACGATCCGTAACACCAAATCCATCCATTTCCATGCGCATACAAGACGTCGCAAAAGCAGCCCAGGTTTCCGTCGCCACGGTTTCGCGCGCCCTGAACTTCCCCGAGAAGGTCACGCCCGCAACGCGCGATCGCGTGCTGCAGATCGCGAATGAAATGGGCTACACGCCCAACGCCAGCGCGCGCACTTTGCGCACGCAGCGCAGCCGCGTCATTGGCGTGATCGTGCCGACGCTGGTCAACCCGGTGTTTGCCGAATGCCTCGAGGGCATTGCCTCCGCCGCTGCGGCCGTGGGTTATGCGATTCAGCCGTTCACCACCGAATACCAGATCGAGCGCGAGGACCGCGCGGTGAATCTGCTGTTGGCCGGGAATGTGGATGGCGTGATTCTGGTCGTCTCCAATCCGGGCGAATCGTCTGCGCTGCAGCGTCTGGCGTCGGCCTCCCTGCCCTATGTGCTGGCCTACAACAAGAATGCCGATCACCCCTGCGTGTCCGTCGACAACGAGCGCGCCGTGGCGGAGTTGATTGCGCATCTCACGTCCCTGGGCCATCGCCGCATCGCGATGATCAGCGGCTTGCTGCACACCTCGGACCGTGCGCAGCAGCGCTGCCGCGGCTATCTCAGCGGCATGCAGAACGCAGGGCTGGAGGCGCGCGCCATCATCGAAGTGCCGTTTGTGGAAAACGCCATACAGGACATCGCCGCACAGCTGCGCGGCCCGGAGGACGAGCGCCCTACCGCGCTGGTCTGCTCCAACGATTTGCTGGCGATTCGCAGCATCCGCGCGGCGCATCTGGCCGGGCTCGATGTGCCGCGCCAACTCAGCGTGACGGGCTTTGACGGCATTGCGTTGGGCGAAGACCTCACGCCGATGCTGAGCACCATTGCCCAACCGAATGCCGATATCGGCCGCCAAAGCGTCGAGCTGCTGGCCAAGGCGATGGGATCGAATTCGGTGCTCACCGCCCAATCCAGCATCACGCTGGCACACCACTTTCGCAAAGGCGAATCCTGCGCGCAGGCACCCACAGGTTCAAAGAAGGCAAAGGACCCAGCGTCCCGAGCCGCCGCGCGCATGCCCTGATTTTTTTCCGTCGTTTTTTGATTTCTGATTTCTGAATTTTCGTTTCCCCTACGTTCCACAGACTCTTCATCCAGGAGCCGTTCATGAAAACTAGCTTTCTCAAACTCTCGCGCGTTGCCGCTGCATTCACTCTCGGCCTTGCAGCCACCAGCGTGTTCGCGCAGAACGCCATCTGCTACAACTGCCCGCCGGAATGGGCAGATTGGGGTACGCAGATCAAGGCCATCAAGGCCAAGACCGGCGTGACGGTTCCACCAGACAACAAGAACTCCGGCCAGTCGCTCGCGCAGTTGGTGGCTGAGAAAGCCAGCCCCGTGGCGGACATGACCTATCTGGGCGTGACCTTTGCCTACCAGGCGATGAAGGAAGGCGTTGTCCAGCCCTACAAGCCGGCGCAATGGAATGACATTCCCGCAGGTCTGAAGGACCCGGCGGGCAACTGGTTTGCGATTCACTCCGGCACCATGGGCTTCATGGTGAACGTCGATGCACTCGGCGGCAAGCCGGTGCCGAAGTCGTGGGCTGACCTGCTCAAGCCAGATTACAAGGGTCTCATCGGTTACCTCGACCCGGCTTCCGCATTCGTCGGCTATGTCGGTGCCGTGGCGGTGAATCAGGCGCGCGGCGGCACGCTCGACAACTTTGGTCCCGGCATCGAGTACTTCAAGGCACTCCAGAAGAACGATCCGATCGTGCCCAAGCAAACCGCCTACGCACGCGTGCTGTCGGGTGAAATTGCGATCTTGCTGGACTACGACTTCAACGCCTACCGCGCGAAGTACAAGGACAAGGCCAACGTGCAGTTCGTGATTCCTGCCGAAGGCACTCTGGTGGTTCCCTATGTGATGAGCATGGTGAACAAGGCCCCTCACTCCGCAGATGCCAAGAAGGCGCTCGACTTCGTGCTCTCCGACGAAGGTCAGACGATCTGGGCCAACGCCTATCTGCGCCCCGTGCGCAACATCACCATGCCCAAGGACGTGCAAGCGCGCTTCCTGCCGGCAGCCGACTACGCGCGTGCCAAGACGATTGACTACGGAAAGATGGCGGACGTGCAGAAAGCATTCTCCGACCGCTATCTGAAAGAAGCGCAATAAGCCGCCGCATCCCCTGAAGCTTTTCTAGACTCTCATGCAATCAGGATTCAGTCCTTCACGCTGGCTGCTGGCCGCTTGCGCGGCCCCGGCAGCAGCGTTCTTTGCGGCGTTCTGGCTGCTGCCCGTGGCGCGTCTTGTGGCGCTCCCCGCGGGCAACGGCTGGGCGACGTATTTCGTCGTGCTCACCGATGGTCGCTATCTGCAAAGCCTGCTGCAAACGCTGGCCTTGTCTCTGGCGGTCACGCTGGCCACTCTGGTCATTGGCGGGCTCGTCGGCATCACGCTGGCGCGCCAGCGCTTTCCCGGTCGGCAACTGCTGTTGTCGCTGCTGACCTTGCCACTGTCGTTTCCCGGCGTGATCATTGGTTTCTTCATGATCCTGCTCGGCGGACGCCAGGGCGCGTTGGCCAATTTCACCAACTCGCTGGGTTGGGGTCGCATCACCTTCGCCTACGGTCTTCTGGGTCTGTTCCTCGCGTACCTGTACTTCTCGCTGCCGCGCGCGATTGCCACGTACACGGCAGCAGCCGAAGCGATGGATGCGCAGCTCGAAGAGGCCGCGCGCTCCATGGGCGCATCGCGCTGGAACGTGGCGCGTGACGTGTGGATTCCCGAACTCGCACCGACCACGCTGGCCTGTGGTGCCATCGTTTTTGCGACGGCGATGGGCGCCTTCGGCACGGCGTTCACGCTGTCCGCCAAGTTCGAAGTGCTGCCGATCACCATCTACAACGAATTCACCAACTACGCCAACTTTGCGCTGGCCGCGAGTCTGTCGATTGCGCTGGGCGTGATCACGTGGGCCGTGCTGTGGTTGTCCCGACGCCTGTCGGGCCAAGCAGCGATTTGAAGAGGAGCATCGAAACATGCGAAACGCAAGACAAGCTCCCATCTCACTGATTCTGCTGACCGCACTGGTCACGCTGTTCATGGTCGCGCCGATTCTGCTGTCCGTGATGGCAGGTCTCGTCAACAACTACAGCACCGGGCTGAAAAGCGGACTCACCACGCGCTGGCTGGTCGAAGTGTGGGAGACCTACGGCGGCACCGTCGGCTGGTCGCTCGCGATCGCCGCGATGTGCGTGGTCGGCAATCTGCTGATCGGCGTGCCCTGCGCCTACATGCTGGCGCGCACCCGCTCACGCTGGGCGCGCTTGTTTGAAGAATTGCTCACCCTGCCGGTGGCCGTTCCCGGTCTGGCCAGCGCGCTCGCGCTGATCCTCGCCTACGGCACGCTGCAAGGCTTTCGCCAGAGCTTTGCCTTCATTCTCGTGGGCCACATGGTGTTCACGCTGCCGTTCATGGTGCGCACCGTGTCGTCCGCGCTGCAAAAGCACGAACTGCTCGCGCTCGAAGAAGCCGCGCGCTCGCTGGGTGCGAGTTTCATGCAGCGCTTTCTGGGCGTGCTCGTGCCTGCCGTGCTGCCCGCGATTCTCGCCGGCAGCCTGATGGTGTTCACGCTCTCGGTCGGTGAGTTCAACCTCACCTGGATGCTGCACACGCCGCTCACCCGCACCCTGCCGGTCGGTCTGGCGGACAGCTACGCATCGATGCGCATTGAAATTGGCTCGGCCTACACCTTGGTCTTTCTGGTGGTGATACTGCCAGTGCTCTGGGCCTTGCAGGCCGTAGGCACGCTCGTTGGAAAACATTATGGAAATTGAACGCACGCGCATCGACATCGTCAACTGCGCCAAAACCTATGCAGACGGCACGCGCGGTCTGCAGACCACCAACCTGACCGTGGAGCCCGGCGAAGTGCTGGCGCTGCTCGGCCCATCGGGCTGCGGCAAAACTACTTTGCTGCGCATGATCGCCGGCCTCGAATCACCGGACGCGGGCAGCCGCATCAGCTTCGGCGACACCGACGTGACCCATGTGCCGATCGAGCATCGCAACGTCGGCATGGTGTTTCAACACTACGCTTTGTTCCCGCAGATGAGCGTGCAGGCCAACATCGGTTATGGCCTGAAAATTCGCGGCACGCCCGACGCAGAACGCCAACGCATCGTCGGCGAACTCGTCGATCTGGTGCGCCTGAACGGACTCGAGAAAAAGCGCCCCGCCGAACTCTCGGGCGGTCAACGCCAGCGCGTGGCCTTGGCCCGTGCCGTCGCGGCCAAGCCGCGCGTGCTGCTGCTCGACGAACCGCTCACCGCGCTCGACGCCAAGCTCAAGGAATCGCTGCGCGATGAACTCGCCGATCTGCTGCGCCGTCTGCATATCACCGCCGTGCACGTCACGCACGACCAACAGGAAGCCCTGGCGATCGCCGACCGTCTGGCCGTGATGCGCGCCGGTCGCATCGTCCAAGTGGGCGATGGCGAGAGCCTGTACCGCACACCGGCGCACCCGTTTGTCGCGGCCTTCCTCGGCCGCGTGAATCGACTGGCAACGACCGGCAACGGCTCGCTGCCGCTCGGCGGAATTCATCTGCCCTGCCCTGCCGGTGGACTGACCCATGTGCTGGCGCGTCCCGAAGACGTGCAGGTCGGCAATGCCGATACCGACTGGGGCCGCGCGCAGGTGCTGCGCCGCAATTTCCTGGGCGACCGCGTTCAGCTCACGCTGGAAGTGCAAGGCCAGGACAACGTGTTGGCCGATGTGAGCCGCGATCACGCCGCGCGCGTGGGTGAAACCGTGGGCATCCGCATCGCCCCCGAACACCTCATGCCGCTGATGGAAGACGAAACCCAATGAACAACAGCAACAACAACGACAACAGCCACCACGCCAGTGCAGCTTCGGCGAGCGGCATGACGGTGCTCGCACAGGTCTCCGATCCGCACATCCGCGAACCGGGCCGCCTGGCCTATGGCCGCATCAACACCGCTCCTTATCTGCGTGACGCCGTGGCATCGATCGGTCGCCTCGCGCAAACGCCGGACGCGCTGGTCATCACCGGTGACCTGACCGACTTCGGTCGCGCCGCGGAATACGACCATCTGCGCGAGTTGCTGGCACCGCTGGGCGACATGCCCATCTACCTGCTTCCAGGCAACCACGACGAACGCGTGCAACTGCGCGCCAGCTTCCCCGAGTACACCTACTGGGGCACCGATGGCTACGTGCAGTACAGCGTGCCGGTCGGCGGCATGCAACTGGTCACGCTGGACACCGTCACCCCCGGTCAAAGCCACGGCACCTTGTGCAAGGAGCGTCTGGACTGGCTCGCCGCCGAGCTGGAAAAGCACAGCCACAAGCCCGTGGTGATCGCCATGCACCACCCACCGTTTCAGACGCTGATCGGTCACATGGACCAGATCGGTCTGCTCGAAGGCGCGGCCGAACTGGAAGCCATCGTCAGCCGTTTCCCGAACGTGGAGCGCGTGATCTGCGGTCATCTGCACCGCAGCATTCAGGTGCGATTCGGCGGCACGATTGCGGCGACGATTCCTTCGCCTGCGCACCAGGTGTGCCTGGATCTCGCGCCGGATGCCGCATCGGCATGGACGCTCGAGCCACCGGGATTTGCACTGCACGCGCTGCCGCAAGGTGGACGCTTGGTGTCGCACCTCGCGGCCAGTGGCGCGTTTGAAGGACCGTTTCCGTTCCACGAAGGCGGCAAGCTGATCGACTGATCAACTGAACTGCATTCTGTTCAGACGAAAAAAAGCCCGCGAAGAAAACCTTCGCGGGCTTTTGTTTTTTTGCGCTTACTTTTTCTGCGCTGCCAGCATGTAGTCGATCGCCATGTTCGACAGTGCGCGCACGCCGTAGATCATGGCCGACTCATCCGCGAAGAACAGCGGCGAGTGGTTGTTGGGAGCGGTGTTCGGATCCTTGTCCTTGGGCGTCACGCCCAGATAGAAGAACATGCCCGGGGCTTCCTGCTGGTAGAACGAGAAGTCTTCCGAGGCCGACGACTTGGGCTGCAGACCATAGTTGCCCTTGCCCGCCACACGCTCGAGCGTGGGGCCCATTTGCGCGACCAGATCGGCAGGGTTGACCACCGCGTTGTACAGCTCCACCACCTTCACGTTGGCCTTGGCACCCGAGCTTTCCGCGATGTGCTCGGCCGTGGTGGCCAGACGCTTGTGGATATCCTTCTTCATGCCTTCGTCGTACGTGCGGATGGTGCCGATCATCGAGACCTTTTCGGGAATGATGTTCATGCGGTTGCCGCCGTTGATCGCACCCACGGTGACCACGGCCGGCTCCAGCGCGATGTTGGACTGGCGGCTCACAATCGTTTGAATGCCGGTGATGATCTGCGCGCTCGCCACGATCGGGTCGATGCCGGACCAGGGGCGTGCGCCATGGGTCTGCTTGCCCGTCACGTCGATCCAGAATTGATCGACCGCCGACATGGCCGGGCCCGGACGCCATGCGATCCAACCGGCGGGATAGGCGCTCGACACGTGCAGACCAAAGACGGCATCGACCTTGGGGTTCTGCATGGCCCCTTCCTTGATCATCTGCTTGGCACCCCAGATCTTTTCGCCATCGGGCTCGAAGGTGGCCGGTGTTTCTTCGGCGGGCTGGAAGATGAACTTCACGCTGCCGGGCAGTTGGTCCTTCATGCCGGCCAGCACTTCCGCCGTGGCCATCAGCATGGCGACATGGGTGTCGTGGCCGCAGGCGTGCATGACGTCGACTTCCTTGCCGAGGTACACGCCCTTGGCCTTGGAGGCAAACGGCACATCGACCTGCTCCTTCACCGGCAGCGCATCCATGTCGGCACGCAGCGCCACCACCGGGCCGGGCTTGGCACCCTTGAGCAGGCCGACCACGCCGGTCACCGCCACGCCAGTTTTCACTTCCATGCCGAGCTTGCGCAGATGGTCGGCGACCAGGCCCGAAGTGCGCGTTTCCAGATTGCCCAATTCGGGGTGTTCGTGGATGTCGCGACGCCATGCGATCAATTGCTTTTCGATGGCCTTGGCGCGTTGGTCGATCTGAGCGTGCAGCGCCTGTGCCTGGGGCGACTGCGTGGCGGCGATCGCCGCGGCGGCGCCGGGTGCGGCTTGCGCGAACGCGCTGGTGGCCGGCACAGCGGCAAAGGCCAGCGCGGTCAGTGCTGCCAGCGTGGTGCGCTTGAGGCCGGTGGTCGCTGTGTTGGTGGCGGTTCTGGAAAGGCGGGCAGCAATACCCACGTTGTTCTTCATCATCTTCAAGTGTCTCCAAAGATAAAACCTGCGCGATGCGGCCCGTCGACGTGACGGTGCTCGCCAGGATTCGGCCCCGAGATTCTAAAGAGGCGCGCGCCTCGAATTGTCGCCCGGAGGCCCGTTTTCTTACGAAGTTTCCCGTAGCTCCGCACCGGTTGCCGCGCCCTTGCGTGAAACGACGCGGCCTCGCGACGGAATGCGTCCCCTCGGAGGACCCCTAAGGCCGCGACCGCCACATTGTTGTCACATACATGTAGACTCCAGTAACAGTGAAGCATTTGTTGAATTTATTAGCCGCGATCGCGTTACTCGTGTGGGGAAGCCACCTGGTACGAACCGGTGTGCTGCGCGTTTTTGGCGCAAACCTCCGCTCCCTTCTGGCCCGCAGCATGGGCAACCGGTTCACGGCTGCGCTCTCGGGCATGGGAGTCACCGCTTTGGTGCAATCGAGCACCGCGACCTCCTTGATGACCTCGTCCTTCGTCGGTCAGGGCCTGATCGCGCTGCCTGCCGCGCTCGCGGTGATGCGCGGCGCGGACGTCGGCACGGCGCTCATGTCGGTGCTGTTCTCCTCCGATCTCTCCTGGCTGTCGCCGGTGTTCATTCTGGTGGGCGTGATTCTGTTCGTGACCCGGCAGGCGACCACGGCCGGTCGAGTGGGCCGCGTGCTGATCGGCCTGGGCCTGATGCTGCTGGCGCTTGAAATGGTGGTTCAGGCCAGCGGCCCGATGCTCTCGTCGCCCATCATCAAGGCGATGCTCACCTCCATGAACAGCGACATCGTCATGGAGCTCTTCATGGGCTGCATTCTGGCGGTGATGGCGTATTCCAGCCTGGCCATCGTGCTGCTGATCTCGGCCATGGCGGCCTCGAATGTCGTGCCGCTCGACGTGGCCCTGGGACTGGTGCTGGGTGCCAATCTGGGCAGTGGTTTGCTGGCCATCATGACGACCGCCAAATCCTCCGTCGAGGTGCGCCAGGTCACCGTGGGCAACATGGTGTTCAAGGTGCTCGGCGTGATCATCATGACGCCCTTCATCGGTGCGTGGATGAAGTACATCCAGCCCCTGCTGCCGAGCGCTGCGGGCGGCGTGGTGATGTTCCATCTGGCCTACAACGTCATCATCAGCGTGGGCTTCATCGGCTTCACGCAGTGGGTGGCCGACCTGATGACGCGCCTGATGCCCAAGCCCGCCGAGGACAAACACAAGCGACCGCAGCATCTGGACCCGTCCGCACTGACCACGCCGTCGCTGGCGATTTCATGCGCCGCGCGCGAGGCGCTGTATCAGGCCGATGTGGTGGAAACCATGCTGACCGGACTGCTGGACGTGATCCAGAAAAATGACGAACAACTCGCGCAGCGCCTGCGCAAGATGGACGACGAAGTGGACCAGCTCTACTCCTCGATCAAGTACTACCTGACCAAGATTTCACGCGAAGCGCTGGGTGAGGAAGAAAGCCGCCGCTGGGCCGACATCATTGCCTTCACGATCAACATGGAGCAGATCGGCGACATCATCGAGCGCGTGATCATCGACATCGAAGACAAGAAGATCAAGAAGGGCCGCAAGTTCTCGGAGGCCGGCATGGCCGAAATCACCGAGCTGCACACCCGGTTGCTGAACAATCTGCGCCTGGGAATGAGCGTGTTTCTGAACGGCAATGTGCGCGATGCCAAGCGTCTGCTGGAAGAGAAAGTGCGCTTTCGTGACCTCGAGCGCACCTACTCGGCCACCCACCTCGCGCGCCTCTCGGACAACACCGTGTCGAGCATTGAAACCAGCTCGCTGCACATCGATTTGATCAGCGAGCTCAAGCGCATCAACTCACTGATCAGCTCGATCGCCTACCCGATTCTGGAGTCGGCAGGAGAGCTGGTGCCGAGCCGCTTGAAGACGTCCAACACGACCGCCGAATCGGTCGGCAACCAGCGCAGCAACGCCTGAGCGATTGGCTCAGACGTTGTTGCATCAGCGCTGAAATCAGGCACCGGCCTTCGCAGTCGACTCGGCCTTTTTCTCGTCCACCAGCTCAGGTGTCTCGGGGCGACGGGCATAGCGCTGTGCCAACACCGCACACACCATCAACTGCAGTTGGTGGAAGATCATCAACGGCAACACGATCAAACCGGCTTCTGCGGACGGGAAGATCACCTTGGCCATCGGCACGCCGCTGATCAGGCTCTTCTTGGAGCCGCAGAACACGATGGTGATTTCGTCTTCCTTGTTGAAGCCGAGCTTGCGTGCGATGAAGGTCGTGAAGACCAGCACGATCGCCAGAATGATCGCGCTCACCAGCAACAGGGCCAGCAGGCCGGTCAACGGCAGCTGACGCCAGATACCTTCGACCACCGCAGCGCTGAAGGCCGTGAACACCACCAGCAGAATCGAGCCTTGGTCCACCACCTTGAGCATCTTGGCATTGGTCTTCACGAAGTTGCCAATCCAGGGGCGCAGAAAGTGACCGGCGAGGAAGGGCAGCAGCAGTTGCAGCATGATCTTGCCGATGCTGTGCAGCGCGTCCTGCGAGGCTTCGCCGGCATGCGGCAGCACCATCTTGACGAGCAGCGGCGTCACCACAATCCCGAGCAGCGTGGAGGCCGAGGCACTGCAGATGGCGGCCGGCATGTTGCCACGCCCCATCGCGGTGAACGCGATCGCCGATTGCACGGTGGCGGGCAGCACGCACAGATACAGCACGCCCACGTAGAGCGCCGGCGTCACCAGCGGCTCGAGCACGGGACGCAGCGCGATGCCGATGATCGGAAACAGAATGAAGGTGGTCGCAAACACCAGCAGGTGCAGACGCCAGTGGCCAATGCCCGCAAAGATCGCCTCACGCGACAGCTTGGCTCCGTGCAGGAAGAACAGCAGCGCGACGGCCGCTGTGGTCAGTCCTTCAAAGAAGTGCGCGGCCTGTCCGGACACAGGTGCAAAGCTCGCCAACGCCACGGTGGCGAGCAACATTAAAGTGAAGTTATCGGGAAGAAAGCGAGAGCGTGCCATGGGAGTTGGGGCAGAGTGCCTGTTATTGAGTACTGGTTGCGGATTGAATCGTATTGTGGAAACTAAGTAAAATCGATTTATCTGATAATTTCATGAGTTTGAATCATGAATGTGACCCTAAGACAGCTGCAAGTCTTTCTCTCGGTGGCGGAAACGCGCAATTTCAGCCGCACCGGCGACCTCATCGGGCTCACGCAGCCCGCGGTGAGCCGCAGCATCACCGAGCTGGAATCGCAGGTCGGCCTGCAACTGGTGAACCGCACCACGCGCGAGGTCGAGCTGACGGACGCGGGCCGCAGCCTCGCCACGCGCCTGCCGCGCGTGCTTGACGATCTGGATGCCACCCTGCAAGACGTGGCCGGCATGGCGACCGGCCTGCGCGGACGCGTGCGCGTGGCCAGCAGCCCCACCCTGTCTGCCAATCTGATGCCCGAGTGCATCGCGCTGTGCCACGAACTGCATCCCGGCATGGAGCTGATGCTGCTCGACCGCGTGCAGAACGCGACGCTGGCGAGCGTGCTGTCGGGCGAAGTGGATTTTGGCGTGGTGATCGACCCGGAAGACCGCGAGGCGCTGACCTGCGAAACCATACTGACCGAGCCGTTCTATCTGGCCTGCCCGCTCAGCCACCGGCTCGCCCGAAAGCGCACGGTGAATTGGACCGATTTGAAGGGCGAATCATTGGTCCTGCTCGACCACGCATCGGGCAGCCGTCGACTGATCGACGAGGCGCTGTCGGCGCAGCAGGTGCAATACACGGTCGCTCAGGAAGTGGGCCACAGCACCACGATTTTTCGCATGCTCGAGGCCGGACTCGGCGTTTCGGTGATCCCCAAGCTCGCGCTACCGCCGCAGGGTCTTGCGGGTCTGGCCGTGCGTCCGCTCACGCCCCAGATCGGGCGGCATGTGATGCTCGTGCATCGCCGCAACCGCGCGCTGTCGCCGCTTGCGCAAACCGCCTGGCAGTTGGTGCGCGAGCAGGCTGCCAAACTCCATTCCGATGATGTCGTGGCGGCTGCGGCAACCGCCAAAGATCACCAGCCGAAGTAAGCGGCCAGCACCAGAGAGGCTTCGGGCGTGAACTCGCCGCGCGCCAGACGCGCCAGCAGTTCATCCTTGCCGATCAACTCGAAGCGCTCGACCTCGCCGTCTTGGTTGCAGGGTTCGAGCCCATCGGGAATGCAGGCGCTGAACCAGTCGATGCGCTCGCGCATGAAACCGATGTCGCCGCCCTCTTCGCTCGGGTGCGAAAAATCGACATGGCCGCCATGCGTCACGTCGATCAGATCGGCGATGCGCAGCCCCGCCTCTTCCCAGGTTTCTCGCTCCAGCGCCAGCTGCATCGTGTCTGCGGCAGACACCATGCCGCCCATGAGCGTGTCCCACATTCCCGGGTTGTTGGGCTTCACCAGCGAGCGCTGCTGCACCCACATGTCGCCCTGCGAATTCACACCGATCAAGTGCACCGCCGTGCTCGCAATGCCGAGCACACGCACCGTTCCGCGCTCGGTGGTTCCGATGCGCTCGCCCGATTCGTTGCTCACCGCCAGCTGCTCGTTGCGCCAGGGACCGCAAGCGCCGATTTCACGCAACGCGGCGGCCAGTGCATTCATGGCGGCGGTGGAGTCCTGTGCTTCGCTGCGCAAATGCCAAATCGCGCCGTCCAGCCCCAAAGAGTACGGAGGCACGAGCAGACCCTGCGATGCAATGCGCTCCATCACGACAGACTCGACGCTGCCCACCGCCTGCCCATTCACCACAAACGGCAGGCGCACAGCCAATGCGGGCCGATGCGCCCTGGCACGTGCAGCCTCCACCCAGGAGGCCGCAGGACCATAGCGGCCCAAGCGCGTTACCAAACTCATCAATCCAGCGTCAGAATCGTGGAGCCCGTGGTCTTGCGCGCTTCCAGATCACGGTGTGCCTGCTGCACATCCTTGAGGGGGTAGCGTTGCTCGATATGGATCGTCACCTGGCCACTCGCCACCACCGCAAACAAGTCGTCTGCCATGGCCTGCGTGGCTTCGCGCGAGCTGATGTGCGAGAACAGCGTCTGGCGTGTCACGTAGATCGAACCGTACTTGCCCAGAATGGCGGGCGCAAACGGAGGCACCGGGCCCGAGGCGCTGCCGAAGCTGGCCATCAGACCAAAGGGGCGCAGGCATTCGAGCGACTTGTCCCAGGTGTCCTTGCCGACCGAGTCGTACACCACCTTCACGCCCTTGCCGCCGGTGATTTCCTTCACACGGGCTGCGAAATCCTCTTGCTGATAGTTGATGGCGTGCGCCGCGCCGTTGGCCAGCGCCAGCTGGCACTTGGCATCGGACCCCGCCGTGCCGATGAGCTGCAGGCCCAGCGCCT
>CALMCS010000255.1 GCA_937862875.1 uncultured Comamonadaceae bacterium | reverse complement strand
GCTTCGGGCTTGCGGCGCTTTCGCGCCGCGAGCCGCAGTCAACTGATGGAGGAGAAGAAAGAGCGTTGAAGGACTCAGTCGTCTGCGCCGGGTGCAAAACGTGGGTCGCCGTGCAGATCGACGTCGGCCTTGTCCAGGAAACGCGGATCCACTTCTTCCGGAGTGTTCTGCTTGACCTGTTCGGCGTGCACATGCTGGAAGATCGACTTGATCAGCGGCTCGCAACCTTCGCGGGTCAGCGCGGAGATTTCGAACACAGGGCCCTTCCACTTGAAGCGCTTGACGAAGTCCTTCACCAGCTTGGCACGGTCCTCTTCGGGGACCATGTCGAGCTTGTTGAGGACCAGCCAGCGCGTCTTGCCGTGCAGTGCGGCATCGTACTTGCGCAACTCTTCCACGATCGCCTTGGCCTGTGCGACCGGATCGACGCTATCGTCAAACGGTGCGACGTCAACAATATGCAGCAACAGGCGTGTGCGCTGCAGATGGCGCAGGAACAGGTGTCCCAGGCCCGCGCCTTCCGACGCGCCTTCGATCAGACCGGGAATGTCGGCGATCACAAAGCTCTGCTCGGGACCGACACGGACCACGCCCAGATTCGGGTGCAGCGTCGTGAAGGGATAGTCGGCGATCTTCGGGCGCGCGTTCGACACGGCCGCGATGAAAGTCGACTTGCCGGCGTTGGGCATGCCCAGCAGACCGACGTCGGCCAACACCTTCAGCTCGAGCTTGAGGTTGCGGCGATCACCGAGGAAGCCCGGTGTCTTCTGGCGCGGTGCACGGTTGATCGCGCTCTTGAAACGCAGATTGCCGAAACCACCGTCGCCACCCTTGGCGATCGTGATCACATCACCCGGATTGAGCAACTCGAACAGCACCTCACCGGTTTCGGCATCGGTGATGATCGTGCCCACGGGCATATTCAGCGTCACATCCTTGCCGGCAGCGCCGAACATGTCGGAGCCCTTGCCGTGCTCGCCGCGCTGCGCTTCGTGGCGACGCGAAAAGCGGTAATCCACCAAGGTGTTCAGATTGGGATTGGCCACGGCGAACACGTGGCCGCCACGACCACCGTCACCACCGTCAGGACCGCCAAATTCCTTGTATTTCTCGTGCCGGAACGACACACAGCCATTGCCCCCGTCACCTGCGGCAATGTCAATATAGGCTTCGTCGACGAACTTCATGGTCTTGAGTTTACAAAATTACCCGTTCCGCAGCAGCGAAAAGGGCTTGCGCCTCAAGCACAAGGCCCAAGACGGATCGCGGCAACAGCACCGCAAATATCAAATAAATAGCAACAAACAGCGGCCGAAGCGGCGCAACCGGGCGCTCACCCCACATCCGCAATGCCAATACGGCCCTTTGGACCCTGCATCGCAGCCGCAAACCATACTCTCGTACCGGCGCGGCGGCAAACAATGCATACAAGGCCGGAAAGGCCGTATTGGCACCTCTGTGCGATCAATCAATCAACGAACCAACCAACAAAACAACCAACCCACGAAGCCCAAAAACTTCGTATTCAATCCCCGGAACAGCCAGAAGTTTCGTGCAGCACGCCGACGTATCGCCGTCGCCCAACAAAACCCCGAAAACAACAAAGCCCCGACGGATCGGGGCTTTGCTTGTGCTGTTCAGCGAACAATTACACCGGAGTGATGCTCACAGTGTGCTTGTTCAGTGCGCCCTTGTGGCCGAATGCAACATGTCCGTCCACGAGTGCGAACAGAGTGTGATCCTTGCCTTGACCCACGTTCACGCCAGCGTGAATGCGAGTACCGCGCTGACGCACGATGATGGAACCAGCGCTGATCAGCTCACCACCGTAAGCCTTCACACCCAACATCTTTGGGTTGGAATCGCGCCCGTTTCGCGTAGAGCCGCCGCCTTTTTTCTGTGCCATGAGTTATCCCCTTAAGCAGCAATAGCGCCGATCAGCAGTTCGGTGAACTGTTGACGGTGACCTTGAGACTTGGCGTAATGCTTACGACGACGCAGCTTGAAGATGCGCACTTTGTCGTGCTTGCCGTGAGAAACGACTGTAACTGTTACAGTTGCGCCGGACACCAGGGGTGCGCCAACCTTGAGTTCTGCGCCGTTGCCGACTGCCAAAACCTGGTCGATCACAATCTCCTGGCCTACGTCCGCAGCAATCTGTTCTACTTTAATTTTTTCGCCAGCAACAACACGATATTGTTTGCCGCCGGTTTTTATGACCGCGTACATGTAAACCTCTTTGAATTGAGCTCCGCGAACCTACTTTCACGGAAGCCCAAGAGTATACCCTGATCTTTTCAGCTTGGCAAATACTTGCGGATACCCGGCAAACCTGCCGCCTCCAAAATTCAGGATCGCTCACGCTGGATCGCCCGCCAAGTGGCGTTCCGCCTCAATTAGCGTAGACAAATACGTAGCTTTTGAGCGCGGAAAGGCTGAGGGCGCGCGTCCTTCCTATAATTTGAGTCTTTGACATTATTTGACTGCATCACCTTGGCCGCCAACAACAACAGTACCGCCGCCACTCTCGCATTGATCGCCGACGACATGCTAGAAGTGGACAAAGTCATCGCCACACGCCTCAGCTCCTCGGTGCCGCTGGTGAGCCAAGTTGCTCAGTACATCATTTCCGCGGGTGGCAAACGCCTTCGCCCAGCCTTGCTGCTGCTCATGAGCGGCGCGCTGGAATACAAGGATGCGCAGCGCTTCAATCTCGCGGCCGTCGTGGAATTCATCCACACCGCGACGCTGTTGCACGACGACGTGGTCGACGAATCCACCATGCGCCGCGGCCGCCCCACCGCCAACGAGAACTTCGGCAACCCGGCCAGCGTGCTGGTGGGCGACTTTCTGTACTCGCGCTCCTTCCAGATGATGGTCGACACGAACAATATGCGTGTCATGCAGATCCTGGCCGAGGCCACCAACATCATCGCCGAGGGCGAGGTACAGCAGCTCATGAACACCCATGATGCCTCGCTCACCGAAGCGGCCTACCTCAACGTGATCCGCTCCAAGACCGCCAAGCTGTTTGAAGCCAGCGCGCGCCTGGCGCCGGTTCTGGCGGGTTGCTCGGCCGAAATCGAAACCGCCTGCGCCGATTACGGTCAGGCCCTGGGCACCGCGTTCCAGGTGATCGACGATGTGCTCGATTACGACGGCGACGCGGCCGAGATGGGCAAGAATCTGGGCGACGACCTGCGCGAAGGCAAGGTCACCCTCCCGCTCATCATCGCCATGCAGCGCGGCACCGAGGCGCAATGCGCGCTCATTCGCAACGCCATTGAAATCGGTGAGACCGACAACCTTCCGGCCGTCATCGAGATCGTCAAGACGACCGGAGCGCTCGACGCGACGCGCGAGGCGGCTGCGGTGCAAGCCCAGTTGGCGATCGACGCGATCGCAGGCCTTCCGGACAATGTCTATACCGCCGGCTTGCTGCAATTGGCCGCATCGCTGTTGACGCGGCGCATCTGATCACTGCACATCCCCCCATGCAGACGGGGACGAACACGCGCAGTGTGTATGCACCAGCTGAACCTGCGCGTGTAAACCATTTCAAAACAGTCTCGGCAATGCGACACCCGCCCATGCTCGTCGGGCTGTACAGCTAGCAATCTATCAGCGATGATAGGATGGTTACTCTCACTGACACCTATCCATTGCATTCATGGCCGCTGTAGATACCGCCTCAAAAAGCGCGACTCCCATTGTTCTGCCAGGTTTGGCCAGAGCGCTGATGTCCGCCGGAAAACTGGATCAGAAGGCCGCGGAAGACTTGGTCAAGAAGGCGCAAGCCGCCCGAACCACCTTCATTGCGGAGTTGGTCGGCACGGGGGTCATCTCGTCGGCCGATCTGGCCCACACGATCTCCAGCGTGTTCGGCGCGCCCCTCATCAATGTGGACGCCCTCGACACGCTGCGTCTGCCGCAGGGAGCGCTGGACGCCAAGGTCTGCCTGAACTACCGAGTCGCGGTCCTCAACAAACGCGGCAACCGTCTCATCATTGCAACAGCGGATCCCACGGATCACGAAGTTGCGGAGCAGATCAAGTTCACCTCCCAAATGGGCGTGGATTGGGTCATCGCCGAATACGACAAGCTCGGCAAATTTGTCGAAAAAATCACCAAAGGTGCCGCCGAGGCACTGGACAGCATTGTTGCGGGCGGAGACTTCGAGTTTGGCGACGTGCCGATCGAAGAAGCGGTGGATGCACCGGATTCCGGGCAGAACGACGTAGAAGACGCCCCGATCGTCAAGTTTTTGCAGAAGATGCTGATCGATGCGTTCAACATGCGCGCATCCGACTTGCACTTCGAGCCCTACGAACACAATTACCGCGTGCGCTTTCGGGTGGACGGCGAGCTGCGTGAAATCTCCAGCCCCCCGCCTGCCATCAAGGAAAAGCTCGCCTCGCGCATCAAGGTGATCTCGCGCCTCGATATCTCGGAAAAGCGCGTGCCGCAAGACGGCAAGATGAAGCTCAAGATCGGTCCCGATCGCGTCATCGATTTTCGGGTGAGCACCCTGCCCACGCTGTTCGGCGAAAAGATCGTTATCCGTATTCTGGACCCCAGCAGTGCCAAGCTGGGCATCGAGGCGCTGGGCTACGAGACGGTCGAAAAAGAACGTCTGCTGTCGGCGATCAGCCGTCCGTACGGAATGATTCTGGTCACCGGACCTACGGGTTCGGGCAAGACCGTGTCGCTCTACACCTGTCTCAATTTGCTCAACAAGCCGGGTGTCAACATCTCGACCGCGGAAGATCCGTCCGAAATCAACTTGCCGGGCGTCAACCAGGTCAACGTGAATGACAAGGCGGGCCTGACGTTCGCGGTCGCGCTCAAGGCGTTTCTGCGCCAGGATCCTGACATCATCATGGTCGGCGAAATTCGCGACCTGGAAACCGCCGACATCGCCATCAAGGCCGCCCAGACGGGTCACTTGGTGCTCTCGACGCTGCACACCAACGACGCACCGACCACTTTGACGCGTATGCGCAACATGGGCATCGCGCCGTTCAATATTGCTTCGAGCGTGATTT
>CALMCS010000254.1 GCA_937862875.1 uncultured Comamonadaceae bacterium | reverse complement strand
TGACCGGCCCGAACAGCGTGGAATGCAGCCCCATCAGGAACACGCAGCCCAGCAGAATCGCGGCGTTGCTCATCATGAAACCGGCCGCGGCGATCAGCATCACCACGATTTCAAAATCCTTGACGAAGCGGATGATGCGCGTCTTCTCCAGCTTGTCGGTGAGCTGCCCCGCCGTTGCCGAGAACAGCAGAAACGGCAGGATGAACAAGGCACCGATCACCAGCCCCGCCATGGCCGGCGGCAGCCAGCTCACGCTGAGCTGGTAGGTCACCATCACGGTGAACGCGAACTTGAAAAGATTGTCGTTCGCGGCACCGGCAAACTGCGTCCAGAAAAACGGTGCGAACCGGCGCTGGCGCAACAGGGCGAACTGGTTGGGATGCTGCTGATCCGCGTGTTGAGCCGATGGGGGCGCGTGCCCCGCGGTGCGCTCTTCAACTGGTGTTTGGTCCATGGTATTGAGTGTTCCCAAGCGTCGTTTTGTTCTGATGAATCAGCGCAATTGGTTCCGAACAGGCATTGTGCCTGCGAACGGCAAATCGGCTGTTGCGCCATTTGCACGGAGTCTTCGCAGCGCCTGCAGCACGGGCCATGCGGCGCAGGCGGCGAGCAAGTGCTTCACGCTGTGGCCCGAAATCAGCTCGTGATCGAAGTGAAACACCTCGGCATCACCCAGCTCGAACAGTTTCGCCAGCGCATAGAACACGATCACCATGCCGAGGCGCACATGCCAACTGTCGGCACGCGCCGGCAGAAACGCCAGCACCACGAGCGCCAACATGCCGCCGCCCTGCACCACCGACCACGGCAGCAGGTTGCCGTTGTGTTGCCAGATCAGCACCGAGGCGATGCCGCCCACCAGCATCGCCGCCGCACCCCACAGGGCCGATCGGTCATCGCAGGTCTGTTGCAACGCCAGCCCCACGATTCCCGCGAACGGCACGCACATCGCCAGACGGTCCCAGACCAGCGAGGCATCGTGCGGCGCCCAGTGGTAGTACGAGGACCCCGCAAAGGAGCATGCCAATCCCAAGAAAAACACCGCGGCCATGAAGCGTGCGGTGGGCGATACGGGCAGGTTTCGAACCAGGTAAAGCTCCCATGCGCCCCAGATCGCGGCGATCAGGAATCCCAGATTGCTCAGCACATCCATCGCATGCGGCAGCACGCCCCAAAGGCGCTGATCGGCGAACGCGTGATAGCCGTGCGACTGCTCGATCGCGGGCGCAAAAAGCGATAACAGCAGCCAAAGAATCGCAGCGCCAAGCAACAGGTAGCGAACCCGATGGGATCTGGGTTGCGAGCTGGAAAGAGATGACATGACAGGCCTCCACAAAAGTGCGTGTGGCCTCCATTTTTGCAAAATAGACGTTCACAAAGCATCGCAAATTCGCACCGGACTTGCACAAATAGACTCCGGGTATAGATAATCGATACCCATGAGCACCACCGCAGACCTGATCACCGCTCTGAAAAAAGAGCTCAAGACCGCCCAGATGACCTACGCCGATCTGGCGGAGGCGCTCGGCATGGCCGAATCCAGCGTCAAGCGCATGCTGGCCAAGGGCGACATGCCGCTGACCCGCATCGACGCGATTTGCCGCGCACTGCGCATCGACTTCGCCGACCTCGCGCGGCGGGTGGCCGAGAGCCAACCGCTGCTCAAGGAACTCACGCAGGAGCAGGAGCGCGCCGTCGTTGCCGACAAGAAATTGCTGCTGATGGCGATCTGCGTGCTGAGCCAATGGACGCTCGAGCAAATCGTGCAGGCCTACCGCGTCACCGAGGCGGAGGGCATCAAATACCTCGCGCAACTCGACCGCATCGGCATCATCGAGCTGCGCCCCATGAACCGCTACCGCCTCAAGCTCGCCAAGACCTTCCGCTGGCGCACGCGGGGCCCGGTGATGGACTACTTCCGCGACCACGCGCTGCTGGATTATTTTTCCGGCAGCTTTGATGGCCCCGGCGAGGGCATGCTGCTGGTGCACGGCACCATCAGCCGCAGCCTGGCTCCCGTGTTCAACGACCGCCTGCAGCGCCTGGCTCAGGACTTCTCGCAGCAGCATCTGGCCGATCAGAAACTCCCCGACCGCGACCGCGAGGGCTATACGCTGCTGCTCGGCATGCGCAGCTGGGAATTCGAGGTGTTCTCGCAGATGCGGCGCACCAATGCGCAAGCAACTTGAAACCGCATTCACACAACTTCACAACAGTTTGCCTGGAACGCGAACAGACGGGGTCTCATCTTCACATGCGCATTACATGATTCATCCAACGCGGCACCACAGGCTGCGTAGTGAATGAATGCATAGATAGCAAGCAAGTAAGAAAGCAAAAAGGAGTACCTCATGATGATTCGCACACCGTTGATCGCCGCCAGTCTCGCAGCCATGGCCCTGGGTTTGAGCGTCGGCGCTGCCCACGCTGGCACGAATGTCTATGTTCAAGTGGGTACTCCGCACATGGCCGTCGCGCCAGCGCTGATGCCCGTGCAATACCGGAACGCCCCACCACCGCCCCGTTATGAACGCGTGCCAGCCCCGCGCCGCGGCATGGTGTGGTCGCAGGGCTATTGGGAAATGCGCGGCCATCGCCACGTTTGGATTCCCGGCACCTGGATGCGCGTGCGCCCCGGTTACAGCTACCACCAGCCCGGCTGGCAGCAGCGCAACAACCAGTGGTACTTCAACAAGGGCAGTTGGGACACGGACCGCGACGGCGTTCCGGATCGCTACGACCGCCGCCCCAACAACCCGCATCGCCAGTGATGCTGGATTGAACGGCCTCTGAACGCTGCACCCGCTTCGCCCTTCACGGCGGCGCGGGTGTTGTGCTTTGAGCCCCCTTTGGGGACCTACTTGGCACAAGGCGGATTCACTGGCACAATCCGCCCCGCAGGAGAGTGAGGCGCGTCGCAAGCGCAGTCTCCACCGAAGGCGCAATCTCCCATACACGCTCAGGTTTCGTACTGCACATTTTTCAAAGCCGTCTGGAGAGCCGCTGCAAGCCATCCGCCTGCAGCGCACCGAAGGAGCAAGTTTCTCGCCGAGTGGCGTGCAAGCGAATCTCTCAGGTACCAAGGACAGGGGGAGCGGCAGCCAGGCCTCGCCTGTGCGCGCTGCTTTTCGCTTTCCATTGACATGGCGGTATTCCACCCCCCACCATTCGTCAGCGATGGCAACGCGCGCTCGTGCGGTCTGCGCAGTCCTTTTGAAAAGGCTTGCCCATCATGCGCGTGATCGTCATCGGAGCCGGTGTCATCGGCACCACCACCGCTTATTTCCTTCAGCAACTGGGTCACGATGTGACCGTCATCGATCGCCAGAATACGCCTGGCGCCGAGACCAGCTTCGCCAACGGCGGACAGATTTCCGTCAGCCACGCCGAGCCCTGGGCCAACCCCGGCGCGCCGCTCAAGCTGCTCAAATGGCTGGGCAAGGAAGATGCGCCGCTGCTGTTCCGCCTGCGCGCCGACTCCCGCCAATGGCTGTGGGGTCTGAAGTTTCTGCGCGAATGCACACCCGCCCGCACGCGCCACAACATCCAGCAGATCGTGAGCCTCGGCAGCTACAGCCGCGACACGCTGCAGCAACTGCGCGAGAGCACCCAGCTGCAATACGACCAGCGCACCCAGGGCATTCTGCATTTCTACACCAGCCCCGAAGAGTTCGACGCCGCACTCGCCCCGGCCGAACAGATGCGCGAACTGGGCTGCCATCGCCGCGTGGTCAGTGCCGATGAAGCGGTGCAGATCGAGCCCGGCCTGCGCCACATTCGCCCCTCGCTGGCGGGTGCCACCTTCACCGCCGAAGATGAATCCGGAGACGCCAACCTGTTCACGCGCGAACTCGCCCGTGTGGCCAGCGAATCGGGCGTGCAGTTCCGCATGGGCTGCCACATCACCCGCATTCACCAGTCCGGTGGCAGCATCGATCACGTCGAAATCACCAACGAGGAAGGCCGCTACGAACGCGTGCAGGGCGACGCCTACGTGCTCTCCGCCGGCTCGTTCAGCCCGCTGCTCGCACAGCCGCTCGGCATCTCACTGCCGATCTACCCCGCCAAGGGCTACTCGGTCACGCTGCCGGTGCGCGATGCGTCGGCTGCGTATGAAGTGAGCCTCACCGACGACGAATTCAAACTCGTGTTCTCGCGCTACACCAGCGCCGACGGTGACCGGCTGCGCATTGCCGGAACGGCGGAGCTGAACGGCTACGAGCGCGGTCTCAACCGCGTGCGCTGCGAGGCCATCGTGCGCCGTGTCGAGCAGCTCTTCCCCGGCGCGGCAGACGCATCCCAGGCGCAATTCTGGAGCGGCCTGCGCCCTGCCACACCGAGCAACGTGCCGATGATCGGCAAGACGCGCTACGGCAACCTGTTCCTCAACACCGGCCACGGAACGCTCGGCTGGACGCATGCCTGCGGCTCCGCCAAATCGATTGCGCGCATCGTCACCGGATTGGCTCCGGAATTGGATTTTGCGTTCTGCGGCATGCCGTCCGGCAACGCTGGCGCGCGTCCGGTTCTGCAACGCGGTTGATGGATGGTTGAATCGATCGATTGGTAGCGCTACACCGGCTCTGTGCTGCCGACAAACACCGTCAGCACGCCGGAGTAGCTATACAAGCGGTGCGCGGCAATTTCGCCGCCCGCAAAGAACCCGACCAGCGGCACCTCGCCCAACGCGCGGCGCACGATCTGCATCTCCGCGTTGGCGCCGCCAAAAAACGGACCTCCGCGACCCGAGCAGCTGACGTAGACCGCGCCCAGGATTCGCTGCGTCGGGCGGCTCGCCCGCTCTTCCGATTCGCTTTCGGACAAGCTCGATCCATGCACCGGAAGAACGTCTTCCTCGGGCTCCAGCTCTTCGCGAATCTCCGCGCAAATCCGCATCAGATCGGCGCGCGCCGCATGCGCATGGCGTTGGCAGAACGCGAGCATGCTGCCCACCTCCACCATTTCCGCCAGTGCCACACCGCGCCGCGTGCCATCGAGTCCGATGATGTGACGCACCCGCGTGTCCGCACCAAAATGTCCGGTGTTGCGCGGCTCCGATGCGCCGATATCGAGCAAGCCCGCCTGCGTGGCACGCACGGCCTGAATGGCCGGCTGCGTGTCGCCGTCGAGCGATACGCCCAGCGTCTCAAGCAGCACATCCAGCGCGGGCACGCCGTCGAGTTCCAACACCAGGTTGTCCTGTGATGCGGTCACCACGGACCACGGTCCAATCGGCTGACAGCCTTGCGTCACGCGCGACACCCAATGCACTTCGGGACCAAAGGCCACGCCCGACAGACCGCCCTGCAACACGCCGTGCTCGCCCGCCTCTCGAATATTGCGACCCGCACCATGAATCAGGTCGAGCCCAAACTGCAGGTTC
>CALMCS010000253.1 GCA_937862875.1 uncultured Comamonadaceae bacterium | reverse complement strand
GTTGGTCTCGATGTGCAGTGCAGCGAGGTGTCGCACCAAGGCTTGCGCCATCGTGAGTCGTTGTGTTCTTTGCATGGCGAGCCTCTCAGACCTCTACGGGTCGTGGCGTGTGTGATTGATCCCAGGCGTCTACCAGCGCGGCGAAGTTGAGTCCCACATCGCTCACCAGCGTCTCGTCGTCGATCTCTTGCTTCAACCACCGGAGTGCGGGCTCAGACCAGAGGGTGCGGCCAACCATGAAACCCTTGACGATCGGATTGGTGGCGGCCAGAAAGCTGCGTGCCAGATGGTCAAGCGATTGGTTCAGGCCCAGGATGACGGCACCGCGGCAATAGGGGTCGCGTGCCAAGATCAGTTTTTCCAACTTGTCCCATCCGGCCGGCTCCATCGGAGAGAGCTTCCACCACTCGGGTTTGAAGCCGAGGTTGTAAAGCCGTTCTATCGAACGCAGCACTACCGCGTCACGGGCGGCGTCGATGCCATCGTTCGGCAGCATATTTGCGGGGGGAATCAGTTCCAGCAGCAGTTCGTGGCCGCTGGCACGTGTGGCTTCCCAAACCTCACGGATGCGGGATTCCTGTTCGAGTCGGAGCGCGACGGCATCGTCTGGGTGGTAGTAGACGAGACATTTCACGGTTTGCTCGATGGGCCACTGAATGAGTTGAGAGGCGACCGACGAGGTGCCATCGAAACGCAACGGGCGCGACAGCGGCAGCTCGATCGGGCGTCCGACCCACCAGCCGCGACCGGTGGCGGCCGCCAACGCGTCTTCGCCGTAGCTACCGTCGATCAGTACGCCGACGCGGCCTTGCAATGCGTGGCTCGTTGCCACGCGAGCTGCCGACGTGACCAGCAACTGCTTGAGTACCGGCAGACGCGATTCATCACAACCGGCCTGGTGCGCGAGATCGGCGAACTGGGCGCGATGGTCAAATGCCAGCACCGCGAGCGACGACCATTGCGCGCGTGCCACCGTGGTGCGGTGCAGGTGGGCCAGTTGCGCGTCGGCGTCGACCTTGGGATGTCGTTGGCCACCGAACCAGTGTTCGAGTTCAACCGGTGTGGGCATCGCGGCCGAACAGGCGTGGCGCGAGACCACTATCGCGCCGCAAGCGTTGGCTACTCGCGCGGCCTCTTCAAACGACTGGCCCCGCAGCAAACCCGTCATCAGTCCCGCTGCAAAGGCGTCCCCCGCGCCCAACACGTTGAGCACCTCCACGCGTTCGCCTTGAACGGTGAGTGCGTCAGCGATGCGTTCGGGTACTTCACGCGGGATGAAGCAGCAACCTGCGGCACCGAGCTTCACGACCAGTGCTGCTGACGTTACGGCCCGGACTTGGCGCAGCGATGCGACCAGATCGTGGGGCACTCCCCCGGCGATGAGAAACTCTTCTTCGGTACCAATCAGCAGGTCGAATTGACCCAACGTGCACTGCAGTTGTTCGGTGACTTGCGCATCGGCGATGAAGCGGTTGGCACCTTCACCGCGCGTGGTCAATCCCCACAGCACCGGGCGATAGTCGATATCGAGCACGCGCAGAACGCCATGCTTTTCGGCGTGGGCAAGTGCCGCCATCGAGGCCGCGCGTACGCCGGGCGCACTCAGATGCGTTCCAGTGATCAGCAGCGCGCGACACTGCGCAATGAAAGCCTCGTCAATTTGCGTTGCGTCCAGCGCCATATCGGCGCAGTTCTCACGGTAGAACAGCAGTGGGAAGGTATTGCGGTCTTTGAGACCGAGCAGCACCAGTCCGGTCAGGCGATGCGAGTCCGTCTGAATCTGTGAAACGTCGCAGCCTTCGCGTTGAAGTGTGTCGATCAGGAAGCGCCCCATCTGCTCATCGCCCACGCGCGAGATCATCGCGCTGCGCAGGCCCAGGCGCGCCGCACCGAAGGCGATGTTGGCGGAGCTGCCGCCAAGATACTTGGCAAAGGTGGCCGCGTCTTCGAGGCGGCTACCGATCTGCTGCGCGTACAGGTCGACGGCAAGTCGCCCGAGGCAGGCCAAGTCGTAAGTTCGGTCTTCGGACCTTTGGAGCGTTGGTAGGTTCATGGTCTTTGTATCGCCGAGTCGGGTGGTGGTTTCGCGTGCCGCTGCGGGGTACGGCTTGGAACGAAGAAGCGCGTTTTCTTGTGATACGAGTTCAGTGCTTGCCGTTGCGCCGCGACTTGGCATAGGTATCGAAGGCGACAGCGATGACGATGATTACGCCGATCACTACTTGCTGGTAATACGCCGACACGTTCAGCATCACCAGCCCGTTGAGCAGTACGCCGAGCAGCAGCGAACCGATGACGGTTCCTCCGACGCCCCCAAGTCCACCGAACAGACTGGTACCGCCAATCACGACGGCGGCAATGACACGCAGCTCATAAGAGATGCCGGCCACTGCTTCGGCCGAGCCGAGTCGTGCAGCGAGCAGGAAGCCACTCAGACCAGCCAGCAGTCCGAGCAGCAGATACACGCTGACGAGAATGCCCTTGACGTTCAGGCCCGACAGTCGCGCCGCTTCGGGGTTGCCACCTACGGCGTAGACAGAACGACCATAGCGGGTGTAGCGCAGCGTGACATAGCCTGCAACAGCCACCGCCATGAAAACGAGTACCGGTACCGGGATTCCCAACACCACGCCGCGTCCCCACCAGCGGAAGCCTTCGTCGAAGCCGCTGATCGGGCCACCGTCATTGAGAATCAGCGTCGCGCCGCGCCAGATCGTCATGCCGCCGAGCGTCACGATGAACGGTGGCACATTGAGCTTGGTAATCGTCTTGCCGTGCAGGTAACCAGCTGCCATGCCCACCGCGCAGGCGACGAGCAATGCGACCAGCCAGCTCAGTGGAAACGAGCCGCCGAGCGCCATCACGACGACGGCGGCGCACATGCCAGAGAACGCCAGCAGCGATCCGACCGCGAGGTCCACTCCACCCGTGAGGATCACGCCGGTCATGCCGATGGCCATGATTCCGTAGATGGAGACTTCTGTGAGGATGTTCCAGATATTGCGCGGCGACAGAAAGCGCGGGTTTTGCCAGTCGAATATCAGGATCAGCAAGACGAGAAACAACAGCACACCGTACTTTTCCAGAAAGCCTATGGCGTCAATGCGACGCGTTCTGGGTGCTTCGACTGTGGCGCTGACGGTGGATTGGGTCATGTCTGTCTCCTTGATGGATGGGGTGAACTGCTTGGTTGGATCGCTGGCGGTGGGGACCGATCGACCACCGCGCGCAACGCATCGCGTGCACGCGAAATGCGACGCGTCATGTCAGGTCGGGTCATGTCACCAATGCGTGACGTAGCGGTTCTGGCGTGGAGCCTTCACCGAGCGCCATGAGGCGCATGAGTTGTTCTTCGGTCGCCTCGCTGCTGGGTGTCGATCCGGTGATGACGCCACTCTTGAATGTCACGATCCGGTCGCTCACGGCCATCACCTCGGGGAGCTCGGAGGAGATGACGATGACCGCCACCCCTTGCGCTGCCATGTCAAACAACACTTGGTGCACCTCGGCCTTGGCGCCCACGTCGATCCCGCGCGTGGGTTCGTCGACGATCAGGACCTTTGGATTCAGCGCCATGCATCGGGCGAGGAGCACCTTTTGCTGGTTGCCGCCCGACAACGTGCCGATGCTCACTTTGTCGCTGGCCATCTTGATGGACAGCTTGCTGCGGTACTCCTCGATAAGCCGCGTCTCGGCGGCTTCGTCGACGAACCAGAGCATTTTGCGGAGGCGTCCGAGACTAGGCAGTGTCATGTTCTGACGGATCGAATGCGTCAGAAAGCAGCCCTGCTGTTTGCGATCTTCCGGCACCAGGACGATGCCAGCATCGATCCCGTCGCGCGGCGAGCGCAGCGTGACGAGATGGTTCAGAAGGCGCACGGTTCCGCTGTCGCAGGGATCAGCGCCGAAGATCACGCGGGCCATCTCGGTGCGGCCCGCGCCCACCAGTCCGGCAAAGCCGACAATCTCGCCCGCATGTACGTTCACCGACATGTTCAACAGCGACGTGGAGCTGGTGCCATTGACTCCGTTTTGACGTGTCACGCCCTGGACTTCCAACACCACTTCGCCGAGTACATCCGAGGATTGACGTTTCAGCGTCTCCACGTCACTCCCGACCATTTGACGGACCAGTTCGTTGACGCTCACGTCTGCGATGGATCCGGTTGTCACATAACGGCCATCGCGAAATACCGTGTAGCGGTCGCAGATGGTTTTCACCTCGGTCAGCTTGTGTGACACGTAAATGATGGCAATACCGCGCGCCCGCAGATCGCGGATGATGTCCAGCAACTGGCTCACCTCGCGGCCGCTGAGCGCAGCCGTCGGCTCGTCCATGACAATGAGCCGGGCCTGCACCGTCATCGCCTTGGCAATCTCCACCATCTGCTGCTTGGCGACGCTGAGCATACGAACCTGCGCCCGTGGATCGAGGTCGATCTTCAGGTCGCTGAGCACCTCCTGAGCCCGCACGTACATTTCCGACCAATGGATCAGTCCGTGGCGCAAAGGCTCGCGGCCGATGTACATGTTTTCCGCGACCGTCAAGGCCGGCAGCAGGTTGAACTCCTGATAGATGGTGACGATGCCGCGCTCTCGCCGTTGAATCGGCGTGTCGTTGGGCGACAGCGGCTCACCGTCGAACAACAGCGTGCCTTCGTCGGCCGATTGCGCGCCAGACAGAATCTTGAGCAGCGTGGACTTGCCTGCGCCGTTCTCGCCGAGTAGCGCGTGCACCTCGCCGGGCGCGACATCGAGATGCACTCCATCAAGTGCCTTGACGCCAGGAAATGACTTGCGGATGCTGCGCACTTGCAGCAAGCTGGTGGTAGACATGGCGCAGCGCCTTATTTGACTTGGCTGAAGCGCGCGGCTTGGGCCAGGTTGCTCTGCGTGATGAGGATCGGCTCAATTCCGACGGATTGGATCTGCGCCTTGTTGCGGATATTGCCCACCAACACCTGCAGTGCGGTGCGGATCTGACGCCCCGGGCTTTGCTCGACCGTTGCGGCCATTTCACCGTCGCGCACCTTCTTGAGCGCATCGGGCGAGGCGTCGTAGCCGAGCACCTTGATGCCTTGCTTGCCAAGACCGGCCGAGCGGATCGCCTCGATCGCGCCGAGTGCCATGTCATCGTTGGCGGAAATGATCACCTGAGGGGGCTTGCCAGTCAGCGAGGTGAGGATGTTCTGCGTCACGGTCAGGCCTTGATCGCGTGCCCAGTTGGCCGTTTGCTCGGCGACGATGTTGTACTTCGGCCCGGCTGCAACGAGGGCGTCGTGGATGCCCTTGGCGCGGTCGATCGCGGAACTGCTGCCGGGCTGGCCGGTAAGAAAGACGATGTTGGCGCCATCGGGGAAGTTCTGCACCACCCACTCGGCCATCTTGCGACCACCGGCGACATTGTCGGCACCGATGTGTGGGATCGGCTTCGTCGCTCCGTCCACGCGGCGGTCAACGGTCACCACTGGAATGTTGTCGGTCAGGATTTCGTTGATGGCCGGGACCATGGCCCTGGCATCGACCGGGGCGATGACGATGCCTTCAACGCCCTGCGTGACGGCGTTGGCAACGTCTGAGGTCTGTTTCGGTGAGCTGGCCTGGCCGTCCACGACATTCACCTTGACCTTGAGCTTCTTCGCTTCGTCGAGCAACTCGTGGTTCATGAACACGAAAAAAGGCTCGGCCATGTTGTGAAAAAGGACGGCGACTCGTTCGTTGTCGGCCAGCGCTGGCGTGGCTGACAGAAGCACGGTAGCGGCCGCAGTGGTCGCAAAGAGTAGTCCGCGTAGACGCTTGAGAGGCCGGATTGTCTTGTCCATTTTTTGACTCCTTTTTGATGAGGCCAACGGTTTGTCCCCGTTCGGCAAATTCTAAAAATGGAATTCAAAAAATGCAAATTAATTTCTAAATTAGTTCTTAAGTAGAAACCCGATTCCAAATAAATCGCTGATTCAAGACAATCGCGTCGGTGAATTCCCTTGGTTCCACGTCCTCACTTACTTCCTCACTTCAAAAAAGCATGAAACAGGTAGCAGTCATTGGCACGGGCCGTATCGGCCGCATCCACGCCACCAATCTGACGACATTGCCGGGCATACGGTTGCGTTATGTCAGCGATCCTGCAGGCGACAGCGCGGCGTCGCTGGCGGCGCTGCTCCACACGCAGGTCGCCTCGATCGAGGTCGTGCTCGCCGATCCAGACATCGACGCGGTGGTCATCGCATCACCGACCACCACGCACAGCGAGCTGATCGAGCGTGTCGCAGCGGCCGGTAAACACATCTTTTGTGAAAAGCCTGTGGATTTGTCGGCGCAGCGCGCCGAGGCCTGCGCGCAAGCGGTGCGCTCCGCCGGTGTGGCCTGCATGATTGGATTCCAGCGACGCTTCGATCCCACGTTCAACGAGGTCAAGCAGCGCCTGGATCGTGGTGACATCGGTAGTCCCGAGATGCTGGTCATCACCAGCCGGGATCCCGGCGTACCGCCGTCTGAATACCTCCAGCAATCCGGCGGGATCTTTCGTGACATGCTGATCCACGATTTCGACGTGTTTCGTTGGGTCTTCGACCTTGAATGCAACGATGAGGTGGTGTGGCTCAGCGCGACGGGCTCTTGCCTGATTGATCCGAAGGTTGCTGCGGTTGGCGATATTGATAGCGCCATTGTCAGTATCCGTACCCGTGCGGGCCGGCTGTGCCAAATCAATGCCTCGCGACGGGCGGCATATGGTTATGACCAGCGCTTTGAGATATTGGGCTCCAAGGGGCTGCTTGCCGCTGGGAATCAGCGCCCGCACGAAGTCACGCAAATGGATTCTCGCGGCGTACTTACCGACAAGCCCGAGGCTTTCTTCCTCGAACGCTATCGCGATGCCTACCGGTTGGAGATGGCGCACTTTTTCGAACAACTGCAGACAGGTGCCAGTTTTCGCAGCTCGGTAGAGGACGGAGTCGAGGCGCAGAAGCTCGCGGAAGCAGCGACGGTGTCCCATCGCACTGGGCAGCCGGTGAATTTCGCAACCCTTTGAGCGAGCACGCGATGAGACACCCATCCCCTTTGCGCGTAGGAATTGCAGGCCTGGGCCGTCTGGGTTGGCGTCATGCCCAAAATATCGCGCATGGCATACATGATGCGCGCCTGGTATCGGCCTGCAGTCCGTTGCAGTCCGAGCTCGATGCGGCGCGGCTCGATCTGGGCGTGGAACAACTGACCACCGACTTCGAGCACTTCATCCGTGCGCCGGATATAGATGCTGTCGTGCTGGTCACACCTACCGCTTTACACGCCGAACAGACCATCGCTGCACTCGAAGCCGGCAAGCATGTATTTGTCGAGAAGCCATTGGCGTTGGATGTGCGTGACTGCGAGCGGGTGGAGGCTGTCGCCAGGAGACACCCGGAACTCATCGCCATGGTTGGCTTTGTGCGCCGCTTCGACACCAGCTATCGCCGCGCACACGAAGGCGTGGCGCGGGGAGACATCGGCCGCCCCTTTCTCGTGCGTTCGCAGACCTGTGACATGAACGATCCGTCCGGCTTCTTCGTACCGTACGTGCCACAGTCCGGTGGAATCTTCATGGATTGCAGCGTTCACGATATCGATCTTGCGCGCTGGATGCTTGGAAACCCGCGAGCCGAGCGTGTTTTCGCGACCGGCACGATCGCCATGCATCCCGAGATTGCCGAGTATGGCGATGTCGACAACGGTCTGGCGCTGGTCGATTTCGAGGGCGGTGGGCGCGCCGTGTTCTATGCCTCACGAACCTTTGCGCACGGCCACGAAACGCAGACCGAGGTCATTGGTACTGCCGGAAAACTGCTGGTGGGCCGAGACGCGGCGCGAGACCGTATCGTTTGCAGCGATAAGTCCGGCGTGCACTTCGCATCAACGGGCGATTTCTTTGAACGCTTCGGCGACGCTTTCATGCACGAGATGAAGGCGTTCATCGCGGCCTGCAGAGGTGAGACCGTGCTGGAGTTGACACTTGCGGATGCGACCGAGGCCACTCGCATCGGCCTGGCCATCACGCGCGCGCTG
>CALMCS010000252.1 GCA_937862875.1 uncultured Comamonadaceae bacterium | reverse complement strand
GGTTGACTCAGCGCATGGTGTCCTCCGGCGGAGACCCTATGTTGTTCGTGCCGCTGAAGGACGCGCAGGAGACACAATTTTTGAAAGACAACGACGCCATCATCAATGATCGCGCACGCACGGCCGCCAACCCAGCCTTCAACCGGCCGGGCAGTCCCGACCTGCTGGACGCGGTGCAGAACCTACAGACCAGCAGCCGCAGCGTGAATGCAGTACTGGTGCAGCTGGCACCAGGCTTCACGCCCGAACAGGTGGCCGAACCGATACGGCGCTGGAAACACCTGAGCGTGTACACGCGCGAGGGCATGGAAAATATTCTGATCGTGAAACTTATCGCCAATTCGGCGAAGCAGATCGGCATGTTTCTGGTGATCCTCGCCATTGTCAGCGCAGCGATTGTGGCCTTCATCATTTACACCATGACCATGGGCAAGCTGCGAGAGATTGCGGTGCTCAAGCTCATCGGCACGCGTGACCGAACTATTGCCAGCATGATCCTGCAGCAGGCGCTGGGCTTGGGCTTGATTGGCTTTGCGGTTGGCAAGGTAGCAGCAACCCTCTGGGCTCCTGCCTTCCCCAAATTTGTGCTGCTGCTGCCGGGCGACGCTGCGACGGGCCTGGTGGTCACGCTGGTGATCTGCGCACTGGCGAGCACGCTGGCGATCCGCGTGGCTCTGAAGGTTGATCCTGGCGCGGCGATCGGATGAATGCGATGAACACACCCTATCAAGGCGGTATCTTGATCGAAGGTCTGCGCAAGGTCTATGGTCACGGCGACACGGCTGTGGAGGCGCTAAAACACGTGAACATGCAGGTGGCCCCCGGCGAGGTGGTGGGTCTGGTGGGGCCTTCGGGCTCGGGCAAAAGCACGCTGCTCAAATGCCTTGGTGCGATCATCGAACCCAGCAGTGGCCGGATGACGCTGGGCAACGAGGTAATCTATGACAACGGCTGGAAAGTGAAAGACCTGCGTGCGCTGCGTCGTGATCGCATCGGCTTCGTGTTTCAGGCCCCCTATCTCATACCGTTCCTGGATGTGACGGACAACGTGGCGTTGCTGCCGATGCTGGCCGGACGGTCCAACGCCGAGTCCCGTGCCCGTGCGCTGGAGTTGCTAACAGCGCTGGATGTACAGCACCGTGCGCGGGCTGAGCCTTCCCAACTATCGGGCGGAGAGCAACAGCGAGTGTCAATCGCGCGGGCGCTGGCCAACAGGCCGCCGGTCATACTGGCCGACGAGCCCACCGCGCCGCTGGACAGCGAACGCGCGCTGGGTGTGATGCGCATCCTCAACCAGATGGCGCGTCAGGCTCAAACCGCCATAGTTGTGGTGACGCACGACGAAAAGATCATCCCGACTTTCAAACGGATTTATCACATTCGCGATGGACAAACGGTCGAAGAGGCTGGTGAGGGGCGGGCATTGGAAGACGCTGCACTTCTTCCCCCTTCGTAAACACGCCGCCCGTACAAAACTCGGGTTTGTAGCTCGTCAAGAAACAGCCTCTTGGCTCTTCACAGATAGGCGTACAGCCCGTACCAGGTTTGATAGGTCTGAGCGCGGTCCTGAGATACCTGCAGCAGTACCTGCAAGTAGTTCCCGATGAGGT
>CALMCS010000251.1 GCA_937862875.1 uncultured Comamonadaceae bacterium | reverse complement strand
CCCAGCACCCGCATCGTGCTGATCAAGGGCTATGACGAGCGCGGCATCGTCTGGTTCACCAATTACGACAGCCGCAAGGGTCGTCAGATCGCCGGCAATCCGTTTGCCGCGCTGCAGTTTCACTGGGTGGAGCTCGAGCGCGTCGTGCGCATCGAAGGTCGCGTGGAGAAAGTCAGCGACGAAGAAAGCGATATCTACTACAAGAGCCGTCCGCTCGACTCCCGCATTGGCGCATGGGCCAGTCCGCAGAGCGAGGTGATTTCGGGGCGCGGCGTTCTGGTCGCCAACGCCGCCAAATACAGCGCCAAATTCATGCTCAACCCGAGCCGTCCTCCGCACTGGGGTGGCTTCCGTCTGGTTCCCGATCGCTGGGAGTTCTGGCAAGGCCGTAAGAGCCGTTTGCACGACCGTCTCAGCTACCGTCTCGACGGCAGCGACTGGCTGCGCGAGCGACTGGCACCCTGAGCAAAAGCGATTCAGGGCACGAAGATATGTGTGCTCAGGTCTGGATCCAATGCGCGATCCAGATCGCCAGCGGCAAAGTGAGCAAGGCCAGCAGAGTGGATGCCGCAATGCTGGCGGACACCTCTTGCTGCATCACACCGTAGCGCTGCGTGAAATAGAACACGTTGGCACCCACCGGCATGGCCGCGATCACAAACATGACCGCAAGCGCCAGTCCCGATACGCCGAACAGCGGCGACAGCAGCAACACCAATGCCGGCAAGACCAGGTTCTTGGCCAGCGCGATCGAGACGGCGGTGCGCGCGTTGCGCCCCACATGGGTGTAGGCGAGCGAAATTCCCACCAGCAGCAAGGCCATCGGTCCCAACGCGCTGCCCACCATCTGCAGACCCTTGTCGATGCCAGACGGCAAGCTCAGCCCGGTTTGCGCAAACAGCAAGCCCACCAGAATCGGCAATGGCACCGGGTGAATGATGCTCTTGCGCGCCGCCTGCAGCACGGTGCGCCAGAGCGGCACGACCACTGCGTTCTCACGCGCCCGCGCGTCGCGCGCATCTGCCAGCTCGAACACCAGGGTCGCAGCGGTGAGCAACACCAGCGAATGCAATGAGATCAAGGTGAACAGCACGATCAGCGCCGATTCACCAAAGACAAAACTGATGATGGGGATGCCGATCATCACGCTGTTGCTGAACACGCAAGACAGCGCCTCGGCCGCCGAGCGGGTGGAGAAGCCGCGAATCAGCATGGTCGCGATGAACAGCACGCCGACCGCCGCAAAGTACAGCGCGGCCGGACGAAAATCCAGCTCCTGCAGTCGCACCGAGCCCATGGTGCGAAACAGCAAGGCCGGAGTGAGCACCAGAAACACCAGATTGCTCAGATCCTTGATCGACGACTCGCGCACCCAGCCAATGCGCGCAATGAACCAGCCAAGTGCAATGCACAGCAAAACGGGAATCAACGAGGCGAGCATGGAGTGAGGCGAAGCGAGCGCGGGTCAAGCGCGAAGAAGCGCGGAGTGTCGGGAACCCAATGCGCACGACCGACGACGCCATCGCGAGGCGATGACCTTGAATCTACTGACCACAC
>CALMCS010000250.1 GCA_937862875.1 uncultured Comamonadaceae bacterium | reverse complement strand
GCAGCTTCGGCAATTTCGCCACCTACGCGAATGTCGGTGGAGAACTGCGCTATGGCCTGCGCCTGCCGGATGATTTAGGCACGGCACCGCTGCGGCCTGCCGGAGAAAACACCGCGCCCGTGCGCACGACCGCTGGCGGCAACTGGAACGCCCACCTCTTCGTGGCGCTAGACGCTCGCTGGGTTCTGCACGACATCACGTTGGACGGCAATACCTTCAAGTCCAGCCATAGCGTGGATAAACGGTCACTCGTGGCGGATGTCGGCTACGGCGTCGCGATTACCCAGGGCAATTGGCGCATCTCGATAGCCCGCTACCACCGCACACGCGAATTCCGGGGACAAAACGAAATCCCGGTCTACGGAACGATCACTGTAGGAAGGAAATTCTGATGCCGGTCGATTCCTTCCTCGACTCCACATGGGCCGTCCTGTTGTTATTCGTCGGCACGGGACTGATTGCTCGTGTGGAGTACTGACGCCGACCAAGCACCCGAGTTCGATAAGTGAACCAGGACAACCAATAAGAAAGGGCTCTATGCCGTTTCCCGTGGAAATTGACTCCTCAACAAACATGACGGTAGCGCCCGTAGTCGCGGGCGATGGCCGGCACCAAGGGGTTCTGCGGTAGATGCTTGAGCTTGGACATGCGCAGGTAGGCCATGGCGATGAAGTTCTCGATGTTGCGGAAGCCTCGGGCGGCGGTCTTCGTCTGTTGAAGCAGGCCGTTCATCGCCTCGACGTAGGCGTTGCTGCGTCCGTCGAGCATGCCGCGCACGACGCCACCGAAGTGCTCCTTCAGGGTGAGGGCCAGCCGTTTGAAGGGCTCCAGGCGGCTGCGGCGCGCCCAGCTCAGCCATTTGCTCATTGCCCCTTGCGCGATCTCCTCGCTGTTGCTCGCGGCTGCATCGCGATAGACCAGCTGCAGTGCCTGCTTCAGGCGCCAGGCCCGCGCGCTCTTCAGGTTCGAGCGTTGCAGCCAGTGCATCGCCTCGAACTGGGCGCGGGTCCAGCTCACCGGGTTCTTGCGCATGCCCCACAGCAGCTGACGCAGCGTCTTCTTGCTCTGCGCGCCGACCGCTTCGCGAACCGCGACCGCCGAGCTGCGCATTTCTTCGCGACGCACCTCGTCCATCGCTGCGTTGGCCAGCGCCACGACATGAAAGCGGTCGTAGCTGATCTGGGCATTGGGCAGCGACTTGCCGATCCCCTTGGCGTAGGCCGCGCTCATGTCGATGCAGGCATGCTTGATGGCCAGCGGGTTGCCGCCGTGTGCGCGCATGTCCTGGGCAAAGTCCTGCAACGTGGCGTGATCGCGGCCCGGGGTGGCAAACAGCAGACGCTTGGCTTCAAGGTCATGCACGACGGTGATGTACGCGTGCCCGCGCTTGACGCTGGTCTCGTCGATCCCGACGTAGCGCACGCCCGACATATCGTCCCTGGCACGGGCGACCTCGACGTAATGGCGCACCCGACGCCACAGGCGCTTGGGCGCGACCCGCAACTGGTTGGCGGCCTGGCGCACCGGCATCTCCCGGCACAGCGACAGGCTCAGTGCCTCGAACAGCAAGGTAAAACCACTCCCCTCACGCGCCCACGGCACCGGCAGCTGCGTGGTCTTGCCGCAGCCGTCGCACTGCACGCGCGGGATCTCGGCATGCAGCCACGCTTCGAACTGAAAGAAATCCAGGTGACGCCAACTGCGGCGCACGCGGTCGTGGATCAGCTGGTGCTCGGCGCCACACACCGGACACGCGGCACGATGGCCGGTGTGCTCGACCTCGAAGTCGATCCGGCGCCTGCCCGTGTTGAGCTCGACCTTGGCGACATGCCAAGGCGGCTGCAGGCCAAGTGCGGTGGTGAAGAGGGCTTCGATCTGGTTGTTCATCGGGTACGAGGTCGGCGTCAGGATCGGGCGGTTGTACCACCGAGGGATGTTTGGACACCTCGAATAACCCGAGGCTTTCAGTGAATCCCGCCGCGCCATGATGACCGCGACCGAATTCGCCTCAATTTCTCTGGCAACCCACCGTGTTTCTCGGCGGAGTTGCCCCGTTTTTGCCTCGACTCGCCCCAGGCATCGGCGATTCGGCCCATTTCGGGCGTCAGAAGGCCTCGATTCCGGCCTTCCGGAAGTAGACCAGCCGCTTCAGGTTGTAGCAGGCGGCCATCATCGTCATCGCGAAGCTCGCCCGCGCCTGGCCGATGGTGCGCAGCAACTTGCCACCCATCTGCTCGAGGGCGCCGAACACGTGCTCGACCCGGGCGCGCGTTTTGGCGATGCGCTGGTTACGCCGCTGCTGGCACTCGGTCAGCGGCTTGTTGCGTTTGCCCTTCCTCTGGATCTGATTCCGGAAGCCGTTCTCCTTCAGCCAGGCTTCACGCCCCTCGGACGGGTAGCCCCGGTCGGCATAGACGTCCCGACTCGTGTTGCCCGCATCGAAGACGTTGTCAAAGTGCTGGCTGTCGTGCGTACTCGCCGTGTCGGTCTTGATTCGGCGAATGATCTTGTATTTCTTGTCGACGTTGATCGAGAGCTTGTAGCCGAAGTGGCTCGTGCCGTGCTTCTTCGTCCAGGTCGCGTCGAGGTCCTTCTGGCGCCGTTTCGCAGGCCTCCAGTCGGCGGGCATCGCACCGTGCTCGATCAGCGCCTTCTCACCCCGACTGTTGTGCTGCTTGGGGGCGGGGACCAAGGTGGCGTCGATGATTTGACCGCCGCGTGCGATGAAACCCTTCCTGAGCAGCTGCGCCGAGACACCGTCAAAGAGCGCCTTGGCGCCCGCTTCACCGATCCGGTTCTCGAAGGTCCCGTGGTGCGGTCCGGGACGTGGGTCGCGTTCGCCAGTCCGCAGAAGCGCTTGTAGCTCATCCGGTCGAGCAACTGGTACTCCATCTGCTCGTCGGACAGGTTGTACAGACGCTTGAGCACCAGGATCCGCACCATCGTCTCGGTCGGGTACGGCGGACGCCCGCCCTGCGCGCTTACCGGGCGCGGCGCAACCTTATCCACCTCGGCCGCCAACGACGCAAAGTCGATGTGCGACTCGATCTCGGCCAGCGGGTCGCCCAGCGCGTCGATCTTCTTGCGGTGGTGTTCGTCAGCGAACAGGTCGGTCTTGATGGCGCTACGCGGTTTCATCGGTGCAGGCTGCGGGGTTCAGGGCGTCGTAATTTTACCAAAGGCGGGCGAGGCGGAGGTTTTTCGAGGTGCCC
>CALMCS010000249.1 GCA_937862875.1 uncultured Comamonadaceae bacterium | reverse complement strand
ATAAAAAAGCCAGTCCGCTTTCGCTGACTGGCTTTTCTGTTGCTGCAGGTTCGACCTACTTCTTGCCCGCTGCCTCTTGCATGGCCTTCATCGGATCGTCTGATCCGTAGCCTTCTGCGGCAGGCGCATCGCTGCTGGCAGGGTCTGCCGGTGCGCTGGCGTCGGACGCTGCAGGGTCTGCGGCTTCGGCTGGGGCTTCTTCGCCGTAGCCGGGTTCAGCGGGTGGTGCGCTTTCATCGCCTGAGCCGTAGCCGTTGTCCTGGCCGAGTTGGTTGAGCATTTCGCTGCTCACAGCGTCCATATTGACTTCGACCTTCTTGTCCAGCGATCCGGTGACGATGCTCGGGAAGGCGATCAGTACGCCAACCATGACCAGCTGAATGATCACGAAGGGGACAGCTCCCTTGTAGATCTGCATCGTGGTGACGGGGTCGATTACCTTGTGGGTCACGCGGTCGACGTATTGTTTTTCTGGTGCGACAGAGCGCAGGAAGAACAGGGCGAAGCCGAAGGGTGGGTGCATGAACGAGGTCTGCATGTTCACGGCCAGCAGCACGCCGAACCAGATCAGGTCGATGCCCATTTTTTCTGCGACCGGGCCGAGCAGCGGAACCACGATGAACGAGAGTTCGAAGTAGTCGAGGAAGAAGGCCAGGAAGAAGATCATCAGATTGACGACGATCAGGAAGCCGACTTGTCCGCCGGGCAGGCCGGTGAGCAGGTGCTCCACCCACTTGGGGCCGTCCGCGGCCTGGAAGACCAGGCTGAAGGTGGTCGCGCCGATCATGATGAACATGACGAAGCTGGCGAGCTTGGTGGTCGAGGTCAGCGCTTGCTTGAGCAAGTTCATGTTCAGGCGACCGCGGGCAAAGCCCATCACCAAGGCTGCCATGGCACCCATCGCGCCGCCTTCGGTAGGCGTTGCAATGCCGAGGAAAATCGTACCGAGCACCAGGAAGATCAGCAGCAGTGGCGGGATCAGCACGAAGGTGACGCGCTCTGCCAACTTGGACAGCAGGCCGAGCTTGAGCATGCGGTTCAGCGATGCGATCACGAACGCGATGAAGGTGCCTCCGCACATGGCGGTGACGATTTTTTCATCGGTCGGGACGCTGGTGACTACCTTGCCTTGCCACCAGGTGTGCAGGTCGGCCATGTGGCCAGCCAGCAGGATCGCAACGGCGGTGGAGATGGCCATCACGACCGCGAGCGAGGTGTAGCCGGAGTTGCCGTTGTCTTCGCGGTAGATGCGTGCCTCGAGCGGCAGTGCCGGCACGGCCTGTGGCTTGAAGATGGCCAGGAACATGACCCACAGCACATACAGACCCATCAGCATGAAGCCGGGAATGAACGCGCCCTTGTACATGTCGCCAACGCTGCGACCGAGTTGGTCGGCCATCAGGATCAGCACCAGCGAAGGCGGAATGATCTGAGCGAGTGTTCCGGACGCGGCAATCACGCCGCTGGCCAGTTTGCGGTCGTAACCGTAGCGCAGCATGATGGGCAGCGAGATCAGGCCCATCGAAATCACGGAGGCGGCGACCACGCCGGTCGTGGCGGCCAGCAGCGCGCCCACGAAGATCACGGCCAGAGCCAGACCGCCGCGCATCGGGCCAAACACTTGGCCGACGGTGTCGAGCAAGTCTTCGGCCATGCCGCTGCGTTCCAATATCAGCCCCATCAGCGTGAAGAACGGCACCGCAAGCAGGGTGTCGTTGGCCATGATGCCGATGAGTCGCTGTGGCAGCCAGGCCATCACCGACGATGGGAAGATGCCCAGTTCAATGCCGAGAAAGCCGAACGCCAGACCGGCCGCGCCGAGGCTGAACGCCACCGGAAAGCCCATCAGCAGGAAGACGATCAAGCCCGCGAACATGATCGGGGCGTAGTTGGTTGTTATGAATTCCATGAATTGCGTCTCCTGCGGGCTTAGCGCTGGGGCGCCTGGGCAGCGGTTGTCGCTGCCTCTTGCGCCTGTTTGCGTTCAGCTTCAGCGCGCAGGGCTTCGGCCAGTTCTTCTTCTGCACTCTTGTCGGTGATCTTGCCCATCGGGTCAGGGCCGTCGCCGGTCAGGAAGGCGATGCGCTTGATCAGCTCGGAGATGCCTTGCAGCATCAGCAGCGTGATGCCGACAGGAATCGCCAGCCACACGGGCCAGCGAATCAGGCCGCCGGGGTTGCCCGAGACTTCGCCCGAGTGGTACATCTGCAGGAACACGGGGGTGCTCAGGTACAGGATGGTGATGCACAGCGGGAGGAGAAAACACGTGAAGCCGATGATGTCGATCCACACCTGCGTCTTTTTGGACAGGCGGCTGTTCACGACGTCGATGCGCACATGCTCACGATGCAGCAGGGTGAAACCCGCGGCGATCAGGAACGACCATGCGAACAGATACCACTGCACTTCAAGAAAGCCGTTGGAGCTGTAGTCGAAAACTTTGCGGATGATGGCGTTGGCGGCGCTGATGAATGTGGAAGCAAATATCAGCCAGATGGCGTATTTGCCCACGAAGGCGTTGAGCCTGTCGATGGCTCTTGATAGTGCTAATAAAGCCTGCATTGGGTCTCCGGATAAGGCTTGAACGCCGGGCACAGAACACCCTCCTCGATCAGAGGAAAGGGGTCCGGCCTGGCGTGGATCGCAATTGTAGGGCTGAGTTTATGCATTGCCGGACTGACTCATGACAGTGCATTCCCTAGTGAATACAGTGTGGAACGCGGAATTTGTATTCAAAATCCGCGTCCGGCGGCCTCCTCAGTCCAGCAGCAGTCCGGCCTTGACCTGTGCATAGACCTGATCGCCGATTTCGAGCGCCAATGTCTGGCGCGAGCGCTGCGTGATGCGTGAGAGCAACGTTACCCCTGACGCGTCAAGGCTCACCAAGACCTGTCCGGGGCCTTCTTTGGTAAGGGAGGTGATGCGGGCGGGCAGGGTGTTGAGCACGCTGGAATCGAGTGCGGGCGTACGCACCAGGCTCACCTCGCGCGCCATGATGCGGATGCGCATCGGGTCGCCGACCTGGCCCGCCTTGGCGGTGGGCAAATAGAGCGGGCCCGCGAGCGTGCTCAGCGTGAGCAGTTGATCTTGCTCGTCGTAGCTTGCGATGCGCGCCTGCAGCAACGCGCTGGCGGTATCGCCATGGGCGAGTGGCAAATCGAGGCGCGACATCAGTTCATCGGTCGGGCCACTGGCCAGCACGCGGCCGGACTCCAGCAGCACCAGATGCGTGGCCAGGCGCGCGACCTCGTCGGGTGAATGGCTGACGTAGATGATCGGGATATCGAGCGATTGGTGCAGCTTGTCCAGATAGGGCAGGACCTCCTGCTTGCGCTGCGAGTCGAGCGCCGCCAGCGGCTCGTCCATCAACAGCACCTGCGGGCTGACCGCCAGGGCGCGGGCGATGGCCACGCGCTGGCGCTCGCCGCCGGAGAGCGTGTCCGGGTTCTGCTCCATCAACGCACCGATGCCCAGCAGTTCGACAGCGTGCTCCAGTGCGACGCGGCGCTGATCGGCGGGGAGGCGCTTCATTCCATATTCGATGTTTTTTCGCACATTCAAATGGGGAAACAAGCTGGCTTCCTGAAACACGTAACCGAGCCGGCGCTGGTGTGTCGCCAACCAGGTGCCGCGGCTGTCGTCCTGCCAGACCGCGCCGTTCACGGTCATGTGACCGGCGGCGCGTTCCAGCCCGGCCATCGCACGCAGGCAGGTGGTCTTGCCGCAACCAGACGGGCCGAACAAGGCGCTGACGCCGTGGCCCGGCAGGTCCAGCGCGACGTCCAGTGAGAAGTTGCCGCGCGCGATCTGAAAGCGCGCCTGCAGGCGTCGGTCGTGGTGGGGGGCGGGTGCTTGGGTCATGAGCGTCGCTGCGGCGGCTGCAGCAGATGAATGGCCAGCAGCACCAGAAAGGAAAACACCAACATGCCAGCGGCCAACCAATGCGCCTGTACGTATTCAAGGGCTTCCACGTGGTCGTAGATCTGCACCGACACCACGCGCGTCTGGCCCGGAATATTGCCGCCCAGCATGAGCACCACGCCAAACTCGCCGACCGTGTGCGCAAAGGTCAGCACCCCGGCGGTCAGAAAGCCCGAGCGCGCGAGCGGCACCGCCACGGTGAAGAAGCGATCGAGCGGACTGGCGCCCAGTGTGGCGGCGACCTCGAGTGGCCGCTTGCCCAGCGATTCAAAGGCGCGCTGCAAAGGTTGCACGGCAAACGGCAGCGAATAGATCAACGACCCCACCAGCAAGCCCTTGAAGGTGAAGGGCAGGGTCTTCAAACCCATCGATTGCATCAACTGCCCCACGGGCCCCTGCGGGCCGAGCAGGATCAGCAGGTAGAACCCGATGACCGTGGGCGGCAGCACCAGCGGCAAAGCGACCACGGCGGAGATCGGCGCACGCCAGCGCGACGAGGTGTGCGCAAGCCACCACGCCAGCGGCGTGCACAGGATCAACAACAGGACGGTCGTCAGAGACGCGAGCCGCAGAGTCAGCAGCACCGCGCTCCAGTCTTCACTCGAGAAATGCATGAGGGGCGATGGGAACGAATGGGGCGATCAGTCCTATCAGCAGAGAT
>CALMCS010000248.1 GCA_937862875.1 uncultured Comamonadaceae bacterium | reverse complement strand
CGCGTAATTCGCCAAGGCTCCGTACGCGGCCATCTCTGAGCGGAAGTAGGTTGCCGTCTCTTTGGGTGTCATGGTGACGGGGGTCATATCCTGTGCATCCATCATTGTGCGCATCTCCTCCTGCTCTAGCGTGGTGCGGACATCACCGTAGAGTGACTGTGTCTGGGTCGCCGTTAGGCCGGCTGGGCCGATGATGGCGAGCCAGGGTTCGTACACGTAGGAGGCCAGACCACCTTCCTTGATGGTGGGTACTTGCGAGAGCATTGGGCTGCGCACCGCCCCAGTCACGGCCAGTGCGCGGAGCTTGCCAGCCTTGAGTTGTGGCACTGCCACTCCCACCGGGACAAAACCGTACTCGACCACGCCGGCGATGATGTCGGTGACCTGGGCGCTCAGTCCCTTGTACGGAATGTGGCGAGCGCTGACACCGGCCTCGCGATGGAACATCTCGGCCGGCAGGTGGGTGACACCGCCATTGCCCGAAGAGCCATAGTTGAGCTTGCCCGGGCTGGCCTTGAGCAGCCGAACGAATTCGGCGAGGTTTTGCGCGGGCACGGCCGGGTTCACCACCAGCACCATCATCGATTTGCCGATCACCGTGATCGGGGTCACGTCCTTGATCGGGTCGTAGGGCATGGCCTTGAAAACGAAGGGGTTGATGACGTGCGAGGTCGAGACCAGTGCGAGTGCTGACCCATCGGCAGGTGCCCGCACGAGTTGCGCCGTGCCGGTCATTCCGCCCGCACCAGGCAGGTTCTCGACCACCACGGGACGCTTGAGCGCCTGTGTCAGGTGGGAGGTCATTCCCCTGGCAAGGGCGTCTCCAACTGACCCTGCGGCCATGGGCAGGATGAAGCGCAATGGCCTGTCGGATAGCGTCTGCCCCCAGACTGCGCTGCTGCGGGCGAGGATCGGGCACACGGCTATCGCGCCCAGTACCGTGCGCCGACGAAGAAATGCATTGTTTGTCATGTTGTCTCCTGATGTGTTGTGAGGGGTGTTCAGATCGGGCGGTCGCCAGCCTTCATGGCCATGCCGCGTTCGTCGATGCCGGGCAACATCTGTGCCGGATCCCGGGTGACCACCACGTCCACCAAGGTCGGGCGGTCGGTCTGGGCCAGTGCCATGCGCAGCGCAGACTCAAGCAGGTCCGGGCGCTCGACACGAAGGCCGAAACAACCCACGGCCTCGGCCAGAGCCGCGTAGTCGATCTCCGACAGCTCGCTGGACTGGTAGTTGCCAGGTCCGAACATCGCGTGCTGCATGGCTTTGACATAGCCCGACGCCGCGTTGTTCAGCACCACCAGGATGAGGGGCACGCCCATGCGGCGTGCGGTCTCCAGTTCTCCCAACGACATGTTCAGACCGCCGTCGCCGGTCAACGAGATCACCCGGCGCGACCCTGCGGCCAGCTGAGCGCCCAGGGCAGCGGGCAAGCCATAGCCGATCGACGCAAAGCCGCGGTTGGCGACGAATTGCCTGGCGGCTTTCTTTGTGTCAAAAAACAGGCCACTCCAATGTGCGGCGAAGCCGCCGTCGGCGATCAGGATGCCATCCTCGGGCAGTACCTCGTTGACGGCGCGCAGCAGCCTAGCCACGTTGATCGGCGAAGCTTCGCTGTCGATGCGTTGCGCGGCACTGGCGCGCCATTGCGACAGCAGAACGTGCGAACCATCGATTCGGCCTTGGCGGGCCCGCAAAGTCTCCGGTGTCGGCAGGCAAGCTTGCGCCAGGTCGTCCAGGCCTTCGGCCGCGTCGGACCACAACGCGATCCCGTTCACGCCGGTACGCCCGAATTCCGAGGCGTCGATGTCGATCTGCACCACCGGTACTCCCTTGGGCAGGAGGGCGTAGCGACGGGTGGCGATCTCGCCGAGCTTGCAACCGACGACGATCAGGCAATCACTGTCGGTGATCAGGTCGTTGGCCACCCGGCTGTAGCGTCCGAAGACGCCGAGCGACAGGGGGTCATTGCACGCGATAGCGCCCTTGCCGCTCAGCGTGTGAGCCACAGGGATCTTCTGCGAGCGGGCGAAACTGGCGAGCGACTCGTAGGCGCCCGACAGATGGACCCCGCCGCCAACCAGCAGCACCGGGCGCTGCGCAGCGGAGATCACTTCCGCTGCTGCGGCCACCTGCGCCGCACTGGCGCGCGCCTTCAGGGGTTTCCCGCGCCGCGCCAGTGCGTCGAACTCCTCGGGGTCGAAGTCCCAGGACTCGTGGGCCACGTCCTCGGGCACGTCGATGACGACGGGGCCGGGCCGACCGCGCCGTGCCAGGTCAAACGCGCGACCGACCAGCTCCGGGATGCGTTGGACGTGTTCTACCCGCAGCAACTCCTTCACCGCCGGGCGCAGGATATCCACCTGCCGCCCCTCTTGCGTCATGTTCTTGCCCGCGTGCAGGCGGTGGGCATCACCGACCAGCACCACGGCGGGAATACCGGCGTTAAGGGACTCGACCAGGCCGCTCACCAGGTTGGTGGCGCCGGGGCCGAGCGTGGCATCGACCACCGCAGGACGGTTGGTGACGCGGGCCCAGGCGTCGGCGGCGAACATGGCCGAGCGCTCGTCGTTGATCAGCCAGTGCCGCATGCCCGACGTGCGGATGGCTTCGTAGTAGGTAGCAAACTGAAAACCGGCCATGCCGAACAATGGGCCGTCGTGCAACACCTGGATGGCCTTGGCCAGCGCCGCGCCACCAGTCAGACGAAGTCGGTTGGTCGGCACTGCGGTGGCTGCTGTGTCGGCCGCAGGAACGTCGAGATAAGGGTTTGCAGCAGTGTCCATAGGGCGAAAGGTGTTGGAGTTCGTGCGGTGATACTAGGTTGGTGAGCTATTCAAGCCAAGGCGATGTGTCCACCATATGAACAATCAAGAAGCCTCGAAAGCAAAAGACGGTGCGCAGTCCATCGCCAGGGCGGGGCGCCTGTTGCTGGCCGTGGCCGAAGCCGGACCACTGGGTGCACGCATGACAGTGTTGGCGACGGCGCTGGATCTTCCCCACCCAACGGTGCATCGAATGCTCACTGCCTTGTGCCAGGTGGGCGCACTTCACCGCTTCGCGCAGAGCAATCGCTACACACTGGGTGCGGCGTTGACTGACAGTGGGCATCGATCCGTGCCCGTCGATGCCTTGCAGCACACCGTTCGACCTGCATTGGTACGTTTGGCCACGCGCGCGGGCGACAACGTCTTTCTGTCCGTGCGCGAAGGTTACGAGGCGGTCTGCGTGGATCGGTTGGAGGGTGAGTTTCCGATTCGCTATAGTCCGCTGGACATTGGTGGACGCCGACCGCTGGGTGTGGGTGCGGCCAGCCTGGCCCTGCTGGCTGACCTGCCCGATGACGCCATCGAGGACGCGATTCGGGTCAATCGCCAGCAACTGACCGGCGAGCATGCACCGGACAAGTTGTGGCTTCTGGTCGAACAGACGCGGCGCAACGGCTACGCATTTGACAATGGTCGCCTGTTCGCAGGCGGCTGTGGTATTGGCATGTCCATTGCGGGTTGCGGTGGCCCGGCCGTGGGTGCAGTCAGCGTCGGCGCCATTTCTGCGCGGATGCCGCCGGAGCGGATTGAGGAACTCGTCGCGGCACTTCGGGGCGAGATCCAGTCAATCCTCAAAGCTCTGGCGGCGCGCGAGCAGTTGATCGGCAACAGTTCTGTTTTTTACGACAACTTCCAGTGATCAGCCGAGGCCACCCCCAGATCCCGCAGGCAGGACTCCGACCAAAATCATCCTTCACACTGGATAATCTACCATTACCCAATGTTAGAAATAGGCAAATCCTCAATTCATTGACATTTAAAATAGTATGTAATAGTATGGTACATACTACGGTACGAAATAAAGAGGTAAGCCATGGCCAGGGCCGGGATCTACAAGTCGGAAGTGCTACGCGCCCGCGATAAATTGCTGGCCACGGGGCGCAATCCGTCCATCGATGCGGTGCGTGAAGAGCTGGGCACCGGCTCCAAGAGCACGATCCATCGCTACCTGAAGGAGATTGAGGAAGAGGAAGGTGGGGCCACCGGCACCCGCGTAGCCGTCAGCGAGGCGATCCAGGACCTAGTGGGCCGCCTGGCCGCCCGCGTCAACGAGGAAGCGGAAGAGCGGGTCACCACGGCGCAGGCCAGGCACGCCGAGCAGTTGAGCCAGCAGCAGCAAGCCGCCGCAGCCCTGAAAACGGAATCGCAATCTACCCGCCAGCAACTGGAGCACACCCAGCGCACCTTGGTCGAGGAAAAAACCGCTCACGGCAAAACCAGCGAAGCGCTGAGCCGCAAGATCCTGGAATGCACGCAGGTCGCCCAGAAGGTGGCCGACCTGCAGGAGCGCCTCGCGGCCGAAGAACGCCATCGCCAATCCCTGGAAGAAAAGCATAAGCATGCGCATCAGGCGCTGGAGCATTTCCGGCAGTCTTCCAAAGAGCAACGCGATCAGGACCAGCGCAAGCATGAGCAGCAGGTGCAGTACCTCCAGGCCGAGCTGCGCACCGTGAACGAGACATTGGCAACCAAGCAGCAGCAAGCCGTCCACACCCTTCAGGACAACGCGCGCTTGCTTGGCGATTTGTCACGTGCCCAGGGCGATCTGCATCAGGTCCAGGAAGAGGTGCGGGGCCTACGGCTGCTCCAGGATGAACTGGGGTTTGCTCAAAGGCGCACTGAAGAGCTGGGCCGGCGCTTGGTGGAGCAGGAGGCGGCCGTCCAACAGCTCAGCGCTTCAAAGGAGCAGTTGCAGGCCAAGGCCGACGAACTGCTCATGGCAAAGCAACAGCTGGAAGTTGCGCTGGCTGCAGCCAAGTCATCCGTCGCGGCGCAAGAGCAGGTCGTGGCCAGCATGCTGGAGCGTTTCAGCGCTACGGCGCCCAGTCCTGATGCGTCCGCGAAGGACCCCATTGAAGGGGCCGAAAAATCGACGAAGAGAAATGAGAAAAAACCAACTGTGACAGGGACTTAAGCCTGTTTCTGCGGTTTTTTACATGAATCCCTGCCGACCCTCTTCATGGGCCACGGGCGCTACCCCATGATGGCGCGCGCCGCAGGCGCCACCACCG